>JANXME010000149.1 GCA_025354785.1 Actinomycetes bacterium
GCTTCGAGTTCTGCCTTGCGCTCAGTCATTCGCTTAACCGCCGCCGCCGCCCGTGCGTCCTCAATCTCTTGTGGAGTTTTCGCAGGTTTTGCATCGTTCTTTAACTTGGCAATCTCCGCACGCATGGCATCTAACTTAGCCTTTGCCACTTTTATAGCAGGAGTGGCCACTCCCGGATTAACTGGAGTCCTACTGAAGTCACCCTGTCTTGCGCGGTCCAAGTCATCCTGGGCAGATTGTAGTGCTTTAACTAGTTGTGCCTTGCGCGCTTTAATGTCTTTCGATCGCACTTGTTTTGGGCTCGGCGCATTTGCTTCTGCGCGCGCGTCTGACAATTTCTTGTTCAGCGCGTCCCTCTTTCTGACCAGACTTCTAATCTCAGGACTAGTCACGCCAGGTTTTGGCTTGTCAACCTCGTAGTTCTTATCGGCAAGTTTTTTGGTGACCGCGTCAATCTGTGCCTTAAGATTATCAATTCTGCCGGCAACAGCCTTCGATTTAATTTCGTCAGGAGTTGGTCCGGGATCCTTCGGCTTAGTCAATTCGATCTGCTTCTTGATTGCTTCGACTTTCTTCTCAAGTGCAGTAATTTTGGCACTTTCCGGAGCCGTGGGCTTACCCGGCTCGACGTAGGTTCCATCCACCCTTTGCTTCAATTCATCTTCAAGTTTTGGAATGGCCTTTTCGAGGAACGTTTCACGTGCCGTACGCGCACGTTCCTCGATCGAAACAATTGGCCTTCCTGCCGCACGTTCAGCCGCGCGAGCGTCTGACAGCTGTTTGTTCAGCGCGTCACGTTGTGCCCTCAGCTTCTCTATCTCAGGGGTTGTGAACTTTGGCCGAGGCTGGTTAACATCGTAGTTCTTGTCCTTTAGCTTTTGAGTGACGTCCTCAATTCGTGCAGTGATATTGGCAATCACTTGCTTGGCGCGTACCGCAGGATCAACAGGCGCCAGCATTCCATGCTTTTTCAAAATCGCGTCACGCTCAAGTCGTAGTGCCTGGACTTCTGGACTATCCGGCGCATATTTCTGACCGGACGCAAGCGGCTTTTTACCAGAATTCAAATCTTCAATCTGGCTTGTCAATCGGTTGGCACGGTTAATGTCATTCAGCTTTGCCTGGATAACATCTTCAGTTGGGTTCCGTACTGTGCCATATCCGCTCATTGCGTCCCGAATGTCACGGTGGGTTATACCATCGACCAAATCCTTGAACTGTTCATGAATGGCGTCTACAACATCTTTGGCACGGGTTAATCCTTCCTGGATCAGAATCTTTGCCATCGCCTTCACGTGCTGCGCGACTACCATTAACTCTTCTGCGCCAAAGCCAGCATTCGTTCGACCGAATAGGTTCCGCATTGCATCCACAAATGATTGCTTAACCGACTGCTTCTTTTTGCCAAGCTCCTCAATTGTTGCCGCACGCTCAGACTTGCGTCCCTCATGTGCAACCTCACGAGACATCTTGTCAATCGTTGCCTGAGTAGCTCTTTCAGACGCCACATCTTCCGCAGTTTTAACGGGACCATCGGACGCCGCCGCCTTTTCAGCTTCTTCAACTTTGGCTTTTACTTCGGCAACTTTGGCGCGAGATTTTTTGACGTTAGCTACATGCAATTCGACTTGCGTTTCCTCGGTGGGAGTTATCTTGCGATTTGTGCGCTTATCGAATTCCTTTGCCATTGAATTGAAATCGCCGGTATCCAAATCTGTTCCGCCCTGGTGCCCGACCATAAGGCCGTGCGTTTCGGTAGCAGTCGGTTTAATGCGCCTGGCCCAGTCAACGTCGGCCTCCAACTTAGCGCGCCAATCCGCTTCATTCTTTGGAGTTTTGTCGGCCTCGTAAACCAATCGGGCATCATTCGCAATCTTGGTCAAGTTTTCCGCATGTGCACGAAGGATGCCAAGTTCGCCTTTATTTAATCCATATTCTTGATCCACAACCTTTGCAAGTACCGCTTCAGGATCAACTCCATTCGCCAGTTGTTCTTGACCATACTTCAGCCCTTCGCCCGGAGCCGAACCTTGCCCTGGCTCAATTCCGGTTTCGCGAGCTACGTTAATTCGTTGGGCGATCCCAGCCTCATTACCGGGTTGTGCGTCAAGCTTTGGTTCAGACTTTGGTTTCGGCTTAGATTCAACATTAGATTCAACCTTTGGAGTGCGTTGCTTGGTTGGCTTCGATGCCACTTGCGGAGCGGCAGTCTCTGAAGCTGGAGCCACTTCGGGTACAGGTTCTGAATCTGGAGCCACTTCGGGTGTAGTCTCTGAAGCTGGAGATACTTGCGGATCGGCAGGCGCAATAGATGCACGGTGATCGTCCACCATTCTTTGGCCGGATTCCCATGCGTCTATCAGGTGATCTTTTACCATGTCCCCATAACGGCCAAGCATTTCCTTCGACCACTCGCCGAAAGTTACACCGGTTTTGTAGATATTTCCTGCCGCAATAATTGCCAAGTCCTTGAAGTTCTCAGGATTCAGACCTGAATTCAGTTGGCCAGCATTTTTCGCCAGGCGATCATGTGCAGCATCGACGGCCGCATCTACTTTTTGGGAGAATGTTTTTGAAACTTCTTGAAGTTTTGATTCAACGGGATTTGAACCATCAGAGTCAAACAGACTTTTGTTTATTCCATCATTGTAAAGTCCATCTGCTAGCGACTTCAAATAGTCCGCGATCTGCTGTGAAGTCTTACCGGAAATCTCTTTTGTAATTAAAGATATTTCACTTTCGCGATCATCAGGAAACATACTTTCAGTGTCTGAAGGCATGCCAGCATGTTCACGCGAAATAGCTTGCGACAAAACAGAACGAACGTCATATTCTGGAGGCACTGTGCCAGAGTCTACTGCGTTCGCGAGCTTCGACAGCGGGCCGAGCGCACCCCGAATTCCGGCCTGAGTTTGTGGTGAACTATTTCCGCCGCTAAGTCGTTCCAGTGCTTCAGAATTGCCGAGTGCAATTGCAATTTGTGCCTTTTCAAAACGATGTTTCGCTTCTAAATTTGGCACGCCATTAGTGATCAGCTCATTCTGTTCATTTGGTGACATCTGTTTCACAAAATCAAGAACATTGGCCATGCCACCTTTACCAGCAATTGCCGTGCGCAAGTACCGACTATCGCTTACCGCCTTATTCGCAGAGTCCATAGATGCAGTTGGGCTTCCGCCCGTTGCGTGTGCGAAGCTTTCCCGCTCTGCACCGGATAAAATCTGTTTACCTTTGTAATTCGCACGTTCCCTGTAAAGTTCAAAATTGCCACCATTAAAATTTTGGAGTTGATCAGGAGTAAACCCGTAGTCCGCCGCGTGTTCAATGTGATACTTCAGATACTCTGCCCATTTTTCACCATGCAACTGTTGCGCGCGACGCATATTCATGCCGCGACCATTGCCCTGCTCTGCAATTCCATCAGGACCGATTATAGACGCGCCGGACGAGGCATTAGGCGCCACTCCCAGTTGGTGAGGTTGAAGGTTTGCGGCGTGATCAAGGACTTGCCCACGCAAAGCGTCACTCGACCTATTGCGAGGTTGTAATCCTTGAGGGTAATCGGGATTAGGCTGAAACGTAATTGGGTCATGGCTTAGCTTCACTTCGCCTGGACGAACTGCCACCCACCTAGCGTGAAAAGTTTCGCCAGTAGTTGGCGCGGTGACCACCGAGGTCGATCCGTACATTCTATCTGGATTATTGAAATCATCGAGACTATCATCGGGCGTCTTAGTCAATGAAACCCGTTCGCCTTTGGTGTATGCGGACTCCCTGATACCCTTCGCGTCCTGGATTGATTTCTGTATTTCTTTGTAAGCGAATGTCTTGTCCGCCGCAGTAGCTTTAGAATTTGCAACAAACTTTCGGTACATGTCGGCTGTCGCATTGTGGAGATTGCGTAGTTCTGCCGCCGCGTCTGGACTTACATCTTTCAGCGCATCCGGGCCGGCAACTGAATCTAATTGGGCCATTAGCTTATTGACATGCCCTCTATTAATTACCGTTGGCGCATCTTCGTCATAACGATCAGGCGTTGGCCATGTGCGATCAACAGGTTCCAATGTCGGACCTGCTGGCTTATCCGTATGCTTTGCGGTTTGATTGTTCTTCAGGTTTGCCAAATATTCCGCAAGTTTTGACATTGGCGCGGTATTAACCGCAGGCGCAGTTTCGACGGGCGCAGTTTGCGCAACTTCCGGCGCAGTCGATGGTTCCGTAATTGGCGAAGCTGGTTCCTGTGGAGATTGCATAGAATCTGCCATATCGCGCAACTCTTTCGCTTTAGCGCGATACGCACGAGGCTTCATTCCTCGATCTGCCAAACCCTGTAATTCGTCGGCTTGCCTGCGAAGTTTATCTACCTGATCTTCGACCGGCAGTTTTCTAAGTTCGTCCCAATAACCTGGTGGAAATAATGTGGCGGCGGTTCTGGCCTGCGCGACCTTTCTTGCTCGCTCAGACACGCGGCCAGCGGGTGAAAGCATACTGTGGTCTACAACCGGCCTAATGTCACTAACCGCAGGCGCAGTTGGAGCTTCAGATTGTGCAGGTGCCTGTTCTGTCGGTACTGCTTGAGATTTAAGCGCATCAAGACGGGACATCGAACGGGAAATGTCGAACGGATTATCCGTTATTGGTGAGGCCGCAACCTGTGGTGTAGGCTGTGGCGCAACCTGTGGTGTAGGCTGTGGCGCAACCTGTGGTGTAGGCTGTTCCGTCGTATCCGCAACCACTTCCGGTTGTTCGCCAATCACCTGTACCGGCGGGGCTGTCTTTCTGGGTGCTTTTACTTTGACCGCTTTAACCGCAGTTTCAGGATCGACACCCTTTGCCACTTTGTCCGCAACATTCTTGATGTCCGTCAAAGTATCGACTATCGTCTGCACCTCTGGAGTTACTGGTTTTGCTTGGAGTTCGTCGATAGCATCTTGAATTGACGCGCTTGCGACTTTTGCGTCGACCGGCGCAATGTCAATCGGGTGCCACTTTGCAGCATGGTGAGCCGCAAGTCCTGCCATCGTCGCGCTGGTCAATCCGCCTGCGATGTTTCCTTGCCCGAACTCTTGCGCGGCATTCTTACCCATGTCATAGTAGAAGTACAACGACACGAGCTTGTTAGTTGCCTGCTTTGCACCGGAAACGCCAAGTGCGTCGAGTCCCATTGCGCCAGCCACACCTCCAACCACTTCAGGTGCCAATGCCGCGCCCGCAAGTAGGGCAATACTATTTGGTTCGGCAAATCCAAGAAGTGTTTTGGCAACAGTTGGGCCTAGTTCATTACTCTGTTGGAATTGACGATAACCTTCAGGGCCAGTTATTGGGCTAACCAAGGTTTCGGTAGTCGATGGAAGAACAGGCATGCCCGTTTTAGAATGTACTGCCATAGGGAATTCGCCAACGTCGTGACTGAACTCAATATCTGCGTCAGACTGATCCTGGGTTCCGAGAGTGCGCATGTGGTCCATAATCGCATGTTGTGCCACAGGGTTCATTTGTGCCAGACGCCTAATCGCATCTTTAACCGCAGGAGTTTGTTGTGCCGGCGGTTTTGTTGGGTCCTGGCGTGAAAGCGTGTCGGCAATTATCATTGGGATATTTGCCTTGCGATTATCGGTATTGAAATAGTCCATCTTGAACTTGTCAATTTGTTCTGCAGGAGTAAGCATTCCGGGATCGACATTTGGCTGTGTAGCAGAATTGGGGAGCATCGCGCCTTCCATGCGGCCGCCGCCAAGCATGGCAATTGGGGGAGCAGTAATGGGAGCTTTTACAGATGGCGCCAGAACCATTCCTTGACGACCACGAGGAGTTGTTCCCGGCACAAGGAATGTCCTTGCTGCCGGGTCCGTTTCCCCAATACCCTGAACAAGTGCATCAAGACCGGGGCCTCTATAGGGACCATTCGGGGCCTGCTGATATGCCTCTCTGAGTATTGCTAGTTTACCTTGAGGTGAGAAACCTGAAAGGTCAACAGCTTTTTGACGTTGGTCGATCGGTAGAGACCTAATCTTTTCCAGAAGAGTGAATGGCGCGCCGGACTGAGTTTGGTCCTCGTCGTTCTCATGCCCACGCAAAAACCTCTGCGCGTACACTTCAGTTGACGCATCATGTGGCGCCTGTTTATAATTTGGCGCGACGGATTGCGCGGCGACCTTATCCAGAAGGTCTCCACCTGATGATTGACTTGCCACGCGGTCGAGTAAATCTCCGCCTTGGGGAGACTGCTGTTCCGCTATTTTGTCGAGTAAATCTGGCATTATTTAGGTATCGTCCAACCCTGTGCGGCCATTGCAGCACGTGCCTTTTGAGAGTTCCCGCCATTTTGCTGTAAGAATGTCCTAATAATGGCGTCGGTCGCCATCTTCTGGCCACCTGTTTGCGCCAACGACTTATTAACTCCCGCTTGAATTTGCGCCGGTGTCTGTGCATTCAACTGCGCCATTGGGCTAGGGTTTTTGCCTGGCACGTTGACTTGCGCCGGAGCCACAGTTCCAACGTTGGTAGTATTCACGCCGCCGCGATTAGTGGCGCGTGCCTTAATGTCATTGATACTCGAACTTGCTTCATCTTTCGTTGACTTTGCATCGTCAATAAGTGATTGTTGAGATTGTGCCTGAATTCGAAGCATCTCCAAAGTGCTATCGTCGTTCGGGTTCTGCTTGGCTTCAAGTGTTTTGATTAGGTAGTTAGTTTTTGCGAGTTCCGATGTCTTCTGAGCAATGATTTTTCCAGACGCAAGGAAAGAACTATTCAACTTGGAAATGGTGCTAGTGTCCTCGCGGTTCTGCTTAGAAATCTGAGCAGGTGTCATGGTGCCGTCGGGACCACGGTTCGCAGTCTGCGAAACAAGGTCATTCTTTTTGGCAGTCAGCAACGCAAGTTTTGCCGCCGCAAGTTCTGGAGCTATTTTAGCATAGGCTTTGGCTTCATCTATCTTCTGATCGAGAAGTGCGCCCTGCTTGATTAGGTTGGCATCCTTCGTCTTGAGCCACTGAGTAGCACCGGCCTTGTAGTCAATGTCCGCAAGTGCTTGCATTTGCTTCAAGTCATTATCGTCGTCGTAACTTCCTACCTTTTTGTCAGTCAATGCCTTTTGGCTGAGTGCAAGTCCAGACTTAGCATCCTGAAGTGCGCCCAAGTGCGATTGACTTACGTACTTGTTGTAGACCGACATAGACGCGACATATTGTTTATTGCCTGCCGATCCCGGTGGAAAATCTTCCCGGTTTGGTAACGGCATTGTCGGCGTGATAGATTGCGCCGCCATTTGCTGAATGGGACTTGGTGCGATTGGCGGACCAGCTTCCGCTTGACCACTCACCGAACCCTCAATACCTGGAGGATTTCCAAACATTCCCGGCTCACCAGTTCCAAGCCCTTGATAACCCTGTGTCTGTGGCAATGGCGCCGCGAATTGAGTGGGAGTACTCTGGTCGATCATATTCCCATCAGGACTTGCATTCATACGATCCATTACTGTG
>JANXME010000018.1 GCA_025354785.1 Actinomycetes bacterium
ACGACTCCGCTGGCAATTTGCTCGATTCTAAGCGCGCGCTGTTGCCGTGGTGTATTGGTACCGATCACTAAGTTGGGGGAGTTGAGCAAGAGCCTCGAGGAAACTCGAGGCTCTTCACTTTGTGTGCCGAGCAACCCCGCCAATCCGATTTGCCTTACTCCGCCTTGAATTTTTTATTACGAGTTCTTACCCGGACACTCTTTTCGCGCTTGATTTTTTCACTAGAAGGCGCAGCCAATTTAGGGGCATGTTTACTTACCGGGCGCGGGGAAATGGATCTGGCTGGCGCCTCGACTTTCTTTGCTTTTGTAATACGGCCGGTAGAGCCGGTGGGAATATTCAGCGCGCTAAAGAGATGGTCTGAAGACGAGTAGGTTTCTAGCGGTTCGGCAAGACCGAGTTTTAGGGATTGATTTATAAGGCTCCAACGGGGCATGTCGTCCCAATCCACAAATGTGACGCCAATGCCGTGTGCCCCGGCTCGCGCCGTGCGTCCGATGCGGTGAACGTAGGTTTTATCATCTTCGGGACATTGGTAATTGATCACGTGAGTTATTCCATCAATGTCGATTCCTCTGGCAGCCACGTCCGTGGCTACGAGCACATCGGATTTGCCCGCTTTGAAATCTGCCAGTGCTTTTTCGCGGGCCCCTTGTCCTAAATCGCCGTGGATCGCTGCGGCCCTAAAGCCGCGTTCTAGTAAATCATCGGCGGTTTTTTGACAAGTGCGCTTGGTGCGGCAGAAAACCATTGTCGGGCCGCGATCTGAAGCCTGCAATATGCGAGCCAGCATTTCAATTTTGTCCAAAGCATGGGCGCGCAGAACATGTTGTTCGACCTTCGACACAACAGCGCTCTCGTCTTCATTTTCTTGGGTTCGTATATGTACTGGTTGGGACATGAATCGGCGGGCGAGGGCAATAATGTCGCCGGGCATGGTGGCAGAGAAGAGCATGGTCTGTTGGCGCACGGGGGTGCTATTGAAGATTTTTTCGACATCGGGCAGAAAGCCCAGATCTAACATTTCATCGGCTTCATCTAGAACCAGGCGCGCAACCTTGCTGAGTTTCAATTGACCTTGGCGATAGAGATCGAGCAGTCGACCGGGGGTTCCGACCACAATTTCGACCCCAGTTTGTAACTGCTCTATCTGGGGCTCAAAAGCCCGTCCTCCATAAACTGCCGCAACTCGTATACCGCGGCCTTCGGCAATCTCGGCAATATCTTTCGCCACTTGCACGCAAAGTTCGCGCGTTGGGACTACGACCAAAGCCTGAGGTAGGCCGGCGTGGGCAAATTCGGACCATTCGGGGTCATTAGGAGCGACTGTGCGCTCCACAATTGGAATCCCGAAGGCGAGAGTTTTACCTGTCCCAGTTTTCGCTTGCCCAATGACATCTCCGTCAATTAGCGCGATTGGTAGCACCATCTCTTGAATGGCAAAAGGCGCGATAAACCCATGGCTATTTAAAGCCTCTACGGTCTCTTTGCGCAGGGATAGATCGGCAAAGGTTAGGGACACTTTATTCAGTGCCGAAACCGACGCGACGCTCCGCTTGTTCGCCAATTTCTACAAAACCAATTTTGCCGGAGGGCACAATAATTTCGCGGCCTCGCACGTCGTGCAAAATAAGGGGAGCCCCAGAAGCTAGGGCGGAAGTTACTGCTTCGCGGATTTCCAGCGCAGAGGAAGAACTTTCAAATGAAAGTTCGCTGGCCACATCTGCAATAGCGATGCGTATCTCGGCTTTATGGTCTCCAGTTTGTTTCTTAGAACTCATATGTTAATCCTACCGAGTTGGGTCGTACATTGCCGAATTGCGATTATTTAACGCTCATCTGTGCGCGGAAATCCAGATATTCCGCGCCAAATAACATTTGATACCAATTCAATTGCTTGCTCTCTCGTAAGCACGCTATCACGGTCTAACCAATGTCGCGCAGTAACTTGCGCGCTACCAATCAATCCAACCCCCAAGAGCATCGCGGCTTCTTGAGGCAAGCCGGTATCTAGTGAAATAACAGCGCTCACAGCGGCGGCGCAATCGTAAGTCATCCGGTTTAGGCGCTCTCGAACAGCAGGCTCGACGTTCATATCGCTTTCAAAAAGTAATCGGAATGCTTCTCCTTCACTGTCAATAAAATTAAAGTAGGCCGCGATTGTTGTCTTGACTCGATTCGCATTTTCAGGAGTTGACGCAATTGCCATTTGAATCTTGTAGACCAGCGAATCAATATGAAGATCAAGTACGGCTAGATATAAATCCAACTTAGAAGGAAAGTGTTGATACAGGACAGGTTTGCTTACCCCGGCATGGTCTGCGATCTCGTCCATCGCCGCCGCGTGATACCCAGCGGCTGTGAAGACTTCCAGCGCCGCGCTTAAGAGTTGGGCACGTCGTTCGTCCCGCGGCAGGCGTGCTTTGCCATCTGACTTAATCTCATTTGCGCTCATTGCCCATATCGTATGCGAAAGTAACGCGCTCGCCGAATATGCGGAATTGTCCATCTACCTGCCTTACGGCAGACTTCACCGCTATGAAGGTTCCGCCATTGGTATTACCTGGCCCGGCTCTGAGCGTTGCCGAAGTGCGACGTTATAGCCGACATTTGATAATTCCGGATGTTGCCATGGTCGGGCAACAACGATTGATGAACGCAAAAGTTCTCTGCGTTGGTGCGGGAGGGCTAGGGTCACCGGCCTTGATGTATTTGGCAGCCGCTGGAGTGGGCACCCTAGGGGTGGTCGAATTCGACACGGTGGATGAGTCAAATTTGCAACGTCAGATAATTCATGGTCATTCCGATATTGGAAAAAGTAAGGCGCAAAGTGCCAAAGAATCTATCGCCGAAATTAATCCATATGTAAAAGTTAACATTCATGAAGTTCGGCTTGACGTTTCCAATGTGATGGATCTTTTTTCCCAGTACGACTTAATAGTGGATGGAACAGATAATTTTGCAACTCGCTATCTGGTAAATGATGCCTGCGTACTTTTAGGCAAACCATATGTTTGGGGATCGATTTATCGATTTGATGGACAAGCCAGCGTGTTCTGGTCTCAATATGGTCCTTGCTATCGCTGCCTCTATCCAGAGCCTCCACCACCTGGCATGGTTCCAAGTTGCGCCGAAGGTGGGGTCCTGGGGGTGCTCTGTGCCTCTATTGGCTCTATCCAAACAACTGAGGCGATAAAACTCATCACCGGAATTGGCGATCCGCTTATAGGTTCGTTGATGGTCTATGACGCGCTGGAAATGTCATATCGCAAGATAAAAGTGCGCAAAGATCCAAAATGTCCTATATGTAGTTCAAACCCGACCCAGACCCAATTACTACCTGATTACGAGGCGTTCTGCGGGGCGCTTTCGGAGAGAGCGGAGAGTGCTGTGCAAGATTCCACGATTTCGGTCACCCAAGTAAAAGAGATGATGGATGCTGGAGAAGATTTCTACTTGGTCGATGTACGCGAACCCAGTGAATGGGAGATTGTCAGAATCCCTGGTGCCGTGCTAATTCCAAAGCAAGAGTTTCTCGATGGCACCGCGCTCGCCAAGCTCCCAACAGATAAACCGCTCGTCCTTTACTGCAAAGGCGGGGTTAGGTCTGCCGAATGTTTAGCAGTTGTAAAGGGCGCGGGGTTCTCAGATGCTGTCCACGTAAGTGGCGGGGTGATCGCCTGGGCTAAGCAGATTGACACCTCCTTGGCGGTCTACTGAGATGGAGACGAAACCCCTTGCTGGATTGCGGGTGCTCCTCGTTCATGCCCATCC
>JANXME010000046.1 GCA_025354785.1 Actinomycetes bacterium
GTAAAGAATCGGTGAGTAGAGAGCCGCTACATAGATATCCAAGCAGGGCAATCGCGAGAATAGAGAAAAGTAGCGCCTGGCCGATCGCGCTACGGCTGTGCCAGAGCGTGGCGCGGTAAAGGGCAACCCCGCATCCGATCACACCTAAAGCACTTACCAGCGCAAGTGGATGCACTCCGGTAGGCAGAGCTCCTAGCATAGGCAGAGCTGGGATCTCTGAAATTTTATGTGAAAGTGGCGAAATGAGTGTGTTTGCACCAACAGCAAATCCGGGACCAACTAGATATGAAAGCGTAGCCAAGATCGCGTTGGGTAAATACAACACTGAGAGAAAGAAGAGCGCTACTCCGCCAAGCAATCCGGGTTGAAGAACCAGTGTTAAATCCTGGATTGTTTTTCGATGCAACACCATCGTTATGCCCAAGACAAGTGAAGATACGCCTAAGGCAACTGCCAAAATCCTTATAGCGACACGTACTGGTGAAAATCTATTCGCTCGCTTTGAAGAATCAATGCCAACGCTACAAATTAATACCATCGCCAATGTGTTAATCGGTACAAAGTAAAAGATCGGCTTAACCGGCTTAGAAATGGAGCCCCAAGCAATCAGCGCAGCAATTCCTACATACATTAGTGAATAGAGAATGCGTATTAACCGTAGAGTCCGCGGATTGCGATCGCATCGATCATAGGCTCGGATTAATCCACTGCGTATTGCCAGAACTGGAAAAATCATTGCACCGAGGGGTAAAAATGAAAATAAGCCCAAGTCTCCGCCAGGGGGCAGAATCAGATCAAAAGGTATGTGGTGGCTGGCCAACCACAACCAAAGCGCGGCCCGCATCGGATCGGATGTATCACCATTGCTGCTACCTGCCGTAGCCCAGATCAGTAGGGATATAAAGGCAGATGGGAGCAGGACCAGTGCAACGCTACGCAACGCTTGCGTCAACGAGACCCAAAGGACGCGTTGGAACATCGGAACTACCGCTTCAAAAGTGCGCGCATGAGCCGCGCTGCTTCACTTGGAGTTTGGCCCACAAGTACGCCTGCCGCCTCAAGTGCATCCTTTTTCCCCTGCGCCGTTCCTGATGAACCCGAAACTATTGCACCGGCATGTCCCATGGTCTTTCCTTCAGGCGCCGTAAACCCAGCCACATAACCCACCACCGGTTTTGTAACATATTCACTTATGAAGGTGGCGGCCCGCTCTTCTGCATCGCCACCTATTTCGCCAATCATCACTATCGCTTGCGTTGCCTCGTCATCTTGAAAGGCGCGCAAACAATCAATGTGCGTTGTGCCAATAACAGGATCTCCGCCAATGCCAACTGCTGTACTGATCCCAATATCGCGCAATTCGAAAGCCATTTGGTATGTCAAGGTCCCAGATTTTGAAACCAATCCAATCGGACCAGATCCCGTAATATCGGCAGGAATAATTCCCACGTTGGATTCTCCGGGTGTAATTATTCCAGGGCAATTTGGCCCGATGATCCGCGTCGTACCTTTGCTTTGCGAATATGCAAAGAAAGCTGCCGTATCGTGAACTGGTATTCCTTCGGTGATAACCACGATCAGCGGCATCGCCGCATCAATTGCATCAATCACTGCCGCTTTAGCAAACTTGGGAGGTACAAAAACAACGGAGGTATCTGCACTTGTCGCAGCGACTGCTTCGGCAACGCTATTAAAAACTGGAAGAACTCGACCTTCGATTTCGACGGATTGACCTCCTTTTCCAGGAGTTACTCCACCGACAATATTGGTGCCAGAGGCAAGCATCCGACGAGTGTGCTTAGTGCCCTCAGACCCAGTCATGCCTTGCACGATCACGCGATTGCGCTTATCGATAAATATTGACATCACTTCGCCGCCAATTCTGCAGCGCGCGCTGCCGCGCCATCCATCGTGTCTAGCTGTTGGATCAAAGGGTGCGCCGCGCTAGTCAAAATTCGACGACCTTCTAAGACGTTATTTCCATCCAATCGCACCACGATCGGCTTAGTTGCGGCATCTCCCAATATTTCCAAGGCTTGCACTATGCCGTTGGCGACGGCATCGCAGGAAGTGATGCCACCGAATACATTTACAAAAACACTCTTTACCTCTTTGTCGCTCAAAATAATTGATAGCCCATCTGCCATTACTTGCGCCGAAGCGCCTCCCCCAATATCGAGGAAGTTCGCTGGCTTTACCCCGCCAAATTTCTCGCCCGCATAAGCAACCACATCGAGGGTGCTCATCACGAGCCCTGCCCCGTTTCCAATGATTCCCACTTCACCATCTAGTTTTACGTAATTCAAATTCTTCTCTTTAGCCAGAGCCTCCAATGGGTCTGTGGCAGAGTGATCCACGAGCGCTTCGTGGTCGGGGTGACGAAAATCTGCATTGTCGTCCAGAGTAATTTTCCCATCCAAGGCAATAATGCGACCGTCGGAAGTTTTTACTAGAGGATTTACCTCCACCAAAGTCGCATCTTCAGAAGTGAAAACGCCCCAGAGAAGTAGCAAAACATCAGCAACTTGTTCAGCCACCTCTTGCGGAAATTGCCCGGCTTTGACAATTTTCAAGGCCAACTCTTTCGAGATACCTTCATTGGAATTTACCGCTACTTTGGCCAACTTTTCTGGCGTTTCATGCGCAACACTTTCAATATCCATGCCGCCTGCAACGCTGGCCATGACTAAGAAGGTGCGGTTTGAGCGATCCAAAAGAATCGCCAGGTAATACTCTTCGGCTATTGGGGCAGCTTGCGCGATCATTACTTTTCCAACAATGTGGCCTTTAATATCCATTCCCAGAATTGCCGCAGCTTTTGCTTTAGCATCCTCGGCGTTCTCGGCCAGTTTCACACCGCCAGCTTTACCTCGTCCTCCAACTTTTACCTGCGCCTTGACAACAACTTTGCCGCCAATCTTCGCAGCGGCGTTATGCGCTTCTTCTGGAGTCGTCGCGACTGCTCCAGCCAGAACTGGGACTCCATGTTTCTCGAAGAGATCTCGCGCTTGGTATTCAAAGAGATCCACTGAAAGTTCCGTTCACTAGAAAGAAAGGGAGGTCAGGTCTGGGACGAAGATGCAATCTTAGAGCTTCTCAACTGGGGCATAGCGCAACAGCAATCTCTTCTCGCCGTACTGGCCAAAATTAATAGTGGCTTCGGCCTTATCGCCTTCTCCGGCCAACGAAACCACGGTTCCAAGTCCAAAAGTGTCATGGGACACGCGCTCGCCGACCGCCAACTCGATGGCAACGCTCTTTTTACCAGTAGCGCGAGCTGGTGGGGCTGAAAAAGAACTTCGCCTTGCAGAACTAGTGGCATAGGTCGCGGAAGCGGTGCCCTTGTTTCGCCAATCTATAACGGCCTCTGGAATCTCCTCCAAAAATCGCGAGGCTGGATTGTAGGTAGGCGACCCCCAAGATGAGCGGTACTCGGCGCGCGTTAGATATAGGCGCAGCCTTGCGCGGGTCAACCCCACATAAGCCAACCGTCGCTCCTCCTCAATTTCGCTCTTCTCGCCCAAGGTGCGCGCGTGAGGAAAAATTCCATCCTCTAACCCCGTCAGAAAGACTGTAGGAAACTCCAAACCCTTGGCAGTATGCAAAGTCATAAAAGTAACGACCCCACCATGATCTTCGCCTTCGGGAATTTCATCGGCATCTGCGACCAATGAAACTTGTTCCAAAAAGCCCGCTAGAGAAATCTCCTCATCTTCGCCCAAGGATTCAAAGGGGCGAGCTTCGTATTCCATACTGACCGCCACCAACTCCTGCAAGTTCTCCACTCTCACTTCATCTTGGGGATCACTGCTCGATGAGAGCTCCGTGAGCAAACCAGATTGCTCAAGTACCGCTTCAATAATTACAGATGGACGCACCTTGGCTTCGACCAATACCCGCAGGGCCGAAACCATCGATAGGAATTGGTGAATCGATCCCGCAGCCCGCGCCGGCATCTCAGAAATTTCGCTACATCGGTGTAAGCCGGACCAGAAAGAGAGCTCGCTATTTTTAGCGAAGGCCTCTACATAATCAAGTGCTCGATCGCCAATACCACGCTTTGGAACATTGATAATTCGGCGCAGAGAAATCTCATCGTTGGGGTTAGCGAGCACTCGTAGATAAGCCAAGAGATCTTTCACCTCTTTGCGCTCATAGAACCTCAACCCGCCTACCACTTTGTATGGAAGCGCTGCCCTCATAAAGATTTCCTCAAATACTCGCGACTGGGCATTAGTTCTATAGAAGATGGCTGTGTCCCCGGGCTCCGAACTACCCGCTCTTTGCAGCGCCCGGATTTCATCTTTGACGAACTCCGCCTCGTCGTGTTCACTCTCGGCGACATAGCCAACCAGCGCCGCACCTGCCCCAGAATCAGACCAAAGATTTTTCTCTTTGCGACTTTCGTTTTGGGTGATAACGGCATTGGCAGCGTTCAAAATATTCTGAGTCGAGCGATAATTTTGCTCTAACAAAATCGTCGTTGCCTGCGGATAATCCATTTCAAATTGCATAATGTTGCGAATAGTGGCACCGCGGAATCCGTAAATGGATTGATCAGCATCGCCCACTACGCAGAGTTCTGCGGGCGGTGCTCCATCTGATGCATCCCCTACCAATTCTCGAATCAATATGTACTGCGCATGATTGGTATCTTGGTATTCATCAACTAGAACATGTAGAAAGCGTGATCGAAAACGGGCTTTGCTCTCGGGAAATAGTTGCAACACCTCCACTGACTTAAGAATCAAGTCATCAAAATCCATGGCGTTGGCCTGTTGCAGGCGTCGCTGATATACCGCATATACCTCTGCGACAACCTGCTCGAACTTATTCTGTGCTCCCGCGGCATAATCGTGGGGACCGAGTAGTTCGTTCTTGGCGTTGGAAATCATGGATTGAAACTGGCGGGGTGGATAGCGCTTTGCATCCAAATTTAAATCTTTTGATACCAACGATATAAGTTTCAAACTATCGGCTTGGTCATAAATGCTGAAAGAATTTCCATATCCCAGCCGAGATGCCTCTTGTCGAAGGAGTCGAACGCAAGCCGAGTGAAAAGTTGAAACCCACATCGAGCGGGCCACTGGTCCCACAAGATCGGCAACCCTCTCCTTCATCTCACCGGCCGCCTTATTTGTAAAGGTAATTGCCAGAATTTGGTAAGGAGCCACTTTGCGCTCTGCCATCAAATATGCGATTCGTCGCGTCAAAACGCGAGTTTTACCAGATCCTGCACCTGCTACGACAAGAAGAGGTCCGCCAATATGGGTAACCGCGGCCATTTGCGGGGGATTGAGTCCGCTTAGCAATGCGTCATGGGGCTCCATGGTCGATATTCTATTAGGCTGGCGCGACACCAACTGGCAGCAGAGCGCTACTGGAAGAGGAGATGAAGTGGATCCATTAAACGATAGCGAGATTAAAAAAGTCTTGGTCGTAAGCGCGCACCCAGATGATTCCGATTTCGGAGCATCC
Organism: Actinomycetes bacterium; assembly: GCA_025354785.1. GTDB lineage: Bacteria > Actinomycetota > Actinomycetes > Nanopelagicales > Nanopelagicaceae > QYPT01. The sequence continues at coordinate 5,479 of JANXME010000046.1, forward strand.
GGCACCATCGCTTCTTGGATTGCTAAAGGTATCCACGTCTCTTATTGCATCTGCACAAATGGGGACCAAGGAGGAGAAGAGTCTGGGATTCCAGTTGAAGAGATGCCAGCTGTGCGCCAGCGCGAGCAACGCGCTGCTGGAAAAGCAATTGGAGTCGACAATATTATTTTTCTAAATTACCGAGATGGCTCTCTGGCTCCGACCTTGGAATTGCGAAAGAACATCGTTCGCGCGATTCGCCAAACTCAACCAGACAGACTTGTTATGCAGAGCCCTGAAAGAAACTGGGAGCGGATCGGTGCTAGCCATCCAGACCATTTAGCGGCTGGAGAAGCTGCGATTCAAGCGGTCTACCCAGATGCTCGCAATCCATTTGCTTTCCCGGACTTGATGGATGCAGGACTACAACCTTGGCGGGTAAAGGAAGTTTGGGTCACGGCCCATCATGCTCCCGATTATTTCGTTGATATTACGGATTTTTTCCCACTCAAGATGGCAGCACTACACTCACATGTCTCGCAAATTGGCCACAACCCCGAAGTAGAAGCCATGGTTCGCGCTTGGGGAGAGAGAAATGCAGCAGCAGCCGGTTTTGCAGAGGGAAGAATTGCCGAAGCTTTTAAGATCGTAAATACGAACTGAAAAGTTCTAGCTAACTATTACCTTTTCAATTGCCACCGGCTGTGCAGGAGTTCCGTCGCCTCCACCGCCTTGGACGCCTTTAGCCGCAATCGCTTTTAAGATATCCAATCCGGAAGTTACCTTGCCCCAGATTGTGTAACTTGGATTTAGCGTAGTGTCGGCAAAGACTAAAAAGAATTGGCTGCTATTAGTTCCCGGTCCGCTATTGGCCATCGCTACCGTTCCTGCCGGGTAATTATTTGCGACACCCTTTGGCAAATTCTCATCTGGGTATTGGAATCCGGGCCCGCCGGAGCCTGTCGCCGTTGGATCGCCACATTGCAGAACGTAGAGTCCGGCCGTAGTTAGACGGTGGCATAAACTCGCATTGTAAAAGCCGGCCTTTGCTAGCGTGCTTATCATTTTCACGGTATTAGGCGCTTTCTTGCCGTAAGTCAAAATTACAATATTTCCGCAATTGGTAACTAGCGTCATCTTTCCATCTTTGCCAACGGTAGTGCCGGCAGGTTGCTTAACCACTTTTGGTGCGTGACCTACTGCCTTGCTGGCCTTGCACTTCAACGTGGAAGTCGCGCCTTGCGCCGTTACGGGAGTTGTCGCAACAACTGTTCCCAAAACCAGAGTAATTGCTGCCAGATAACTACTTCGTTTCATTTTCATCTCCCGTTTCATGGTCGCAATAGTAAATCATTCCCATTCAATTGTCCCTGGGGGTTTGCTGGTAATGTCTAGAACTACTCTATTTATATCCCTTACCTCGTTGGTAATTCGTGTGGAAATCCGTTCCAGCAGGTCATAAGGTAAACGTGACCAATCTGCTGTCATCGCATCTTCACTTGAAACTGGCCGCAGCACTATTGGATGACCATAAGTGCGCCCGTCGCCTTGCACTCCGACGCTGCGTACATCTGCCAACAACACCACCGGACATTGCCAAATATTGTGGCGATCTCCTTCCAGATGCATCTCCTCGCGAACAATGGAATCTGCTTGGCGCAATATTTCTAATCGATCCTGCGTCACTTCGCCAATGATGCGAATTGCCAATCCAGGGCCCGGAAAAGGCTGACGGGCCACTATCTCTTTTGGTAGCCCCAATTCTAGCCCCACTTGCCGCACTTCGTCTTTAAAGAGCGTTCGCAGCGGCTCGATTAAAGTAAAAGCTAGATCGGCTGGGAGCCCTCCCACGTTGTGATGCGACTTGATATTTGCCGTCCCAGTTCCGCCGCCGGATTCAACAACGTCTGGATAAAGAGTTCCTTGTACTAAGAATTCAACTTCGCCACCAGAAGCAATCTGGCGGGCAGCGCCTTCAAACGCGCGAATAAATTCACGGCCAATAATTTTACGTTTCTCTTCAGGATCGGTAACTCCAACTAGGGCAGCGAGAAATTGTTGGCGGGCATCTACGGTAACAAGCTCTATACCGGTAGCTGCCACAAAATCGGTTTGAACCTGCTCTTCTTCCCCACTTCGCAATAAGCCATGATTTACAAAGACACAGGTAAGTTGAGCGCCAATGGCCCGTTGCACAATCGCGGCTGCTACCGCAGAATCCACCCCGCCGGACAGGCCACAAATTACGCGCTTGCTTCCTACTTTGCTACGAACTTGCTCAATTTGAGTCTGGGCAATATTTGTACTTGTCCAAGTGGGCGAACATTGCGCGATATTGATTAACCAATTACTCAAAATCGCTTGGCCATACTCCGAATGCAAAACCTCGGGATGAAATTGCACGCCTGCCATCTTCCCTGTTTCATCTTCAAAGGCGGCGACGGGAGTATCGGCGGTAGCGGCGCAAACGGAAAATTCGGGGGGCGCATGAGTTACTGCGTCGCCATGGCTCATCCAAACCGATTGCGATACAGGAAGAGATTTAAAGAGCCTGGAAGCGCCAGCGACTCTAAGTTGAGTACGCCCGAATTCTGATTTGCCCGTTTCTTTGACTACACCGCCAAGAACGGCGGCCATCACCTGAAAGCCATAACAAATACCAAAGATTGGAATTCCAAGTGACAAAATTTCGGCGTCAAAACTGGGCGCGTTTTTGGCGTATACGCTGGAAGGCCCGCCGGAAAGAATTATCGCTTCTGGATTCATTGCTCGAACCTCGGCGGCGGAAATATTAGATGGGACAATTTCACTGAAAACCGTCGCCTCGCGGACGCGGCGGGCGATCAATTGCGCATACTGCGCGCCAAAATCAACAACAATTACGCCGTTTTTCTTTGGCGATGAATCAGTCACGATGGATCAATACCTCCACGCGCTGAAACTCTTTAACATCGGAATATCCACATGTAGCCATAGCGCGACGCAGAGCGCCAAATAGATTCATTGACCCATCGGCCGCGCGTGAAGGGCCAAGCAAAATTTCTTCCAGCGTTCCACTCGTCCCAACTGCAACCCGTTCGCCACGTGGAAGTTCGGGATGATGGGCTTCGCTCCCCCAGTGCCAACCAAGTCCGGGCGCTTCCACTGCTTTGGCAAGTGGTGACCCCATCATTACCGCATCTGCACCACAAGCAATCGCTTTGGCAATATCACCGCTTCGACCAACCGCGCCATCTGCGATGACATGAACATACCGACCCCCAGACTCATCCAAATAATCACGACGAGCAGATGCCACTTCAGCAACCGCTGAAGCCATGGGCACTTCTATGCCCAATACCTTTCTAGTTGTATGTGCCGAACCGCCACCAAATCCAACAAGTACGCCGGCGGCCCCCGCACGCATCAAGTGCAGAGCTCCGACGCCAGTGGCCACGCCTCCCACAATTACTGGAACATCGAGTTCATAAATAAATTTCTTTAGATTTAGCGCCTCGTTATTAGTCGCTACATGCTCGGCACTTACAGTGGTTCCGCGGATTACAAAGATATCTACCCCTGCTTCGATAACCGATTTGTAAAGCATTGCCGTGCGTTGAGGCGAGAGAGAAGCAGCAACCGTGACTCCCGATTCGCGAATCTGCGCGATTCGTTCTTTGATAAGCGTGGGCTGAATCGGCGCAGCATAAAGTTCTTGCATGCGCCGTG
>JANXME010000119.1 GCA_025354785.1 Actinomycetes bacterium
CAAACCTACCGTAGGCGCTCACTCTTGGACGTTGGGCTCCTGCGTTGCGGCGGCGAGAAGTTCGAAGGCAATACGCGCTGCAATTTGCTCTGCTTCCCGTTTGCTTTTTCCTTCGCCTTGGGCCAGAGCTTGACCCTCGACCATGGCAAAAGCGGTGAAACTCTTGTCATGATCTGGTCCAGTTTCAGTTACCAGATATTCCGGAACGCTCTTGCTCTGCGCTGCGAGCAGTTCTTGCAGGGCCGTCTTTCCATCCAGACCAGCGCCTTTTGCAAATGCGCTCTCTAGCGTCTCCTCGATTAGGGCAAGTACGACAGCGGCGCTCTTGGCAAAACCAAATTCAATATAGATTGCTCCAATTATCGCTTCCAGAGCATCTGCTAAGAGGGAATTCTTGTCGCGCCCGCCAGTGTTCTCTTCCCCTTTTCCAAGTCGAATAACTGAACCAAGATCTAGGGTGCGAGCAATTGCGGCTAAGGCGCGCATATTTACCACTCCAGAACGAAGTGGGGAAAGTCGACTCTCATCCAAATCGGGAAAGCGGCGATAAAGTTCTTCAGTAACCACTAACCCCAGAACCGAATCACCTAGAAATTCCAGGCGCTCATTTGTGGCATCAACCCCAGTTTCGTACGCGTACGAACGATGGGTCAGCGCTAACTCCAAAATATTCGGGCTGAGTTCAACGCCCAAAAATTTAGTTAACGAAGAGTACAGATCAGACCTCGATTACCTGACGACGGTTATACATTCCGCAGGTAGGGCAGGCAGTGTGTTGCAATTTTGGCTGTTGGCACTGAGGGCAGGCTGCAAGTGCGGCGGCAGTCGTTTTCCACTGGCTGCGACGTGAACGCGTTTTGGAGCGAGACATTTTCCGCTTTGGTACTGGCACTTTACATTCCTCTTTCTTGACAGTTTCTTGACAGCTATTCTTTAACAGTCATTCTTTAACAGTTTCCAAACATTTAAAGCCATTGGCTAGGCGCCAAGTATCCCCTAAAGAGGCTAAATCTTGAAATCGGGCTCTTTGCCCTCTTTTTCCAACTCTAAATTGCTCAAGCCCCTCCACCGCGGATCTACCAATTCATGGGCGTGGGCAGGTTCTAACTGGCTCCACTTCACGCCACAGCCAGGACAGAGCCCTGGGCAATTCTGCGAACAGAGTGGGTTGATCGGCAGGTCCAAGACTATGGCGTCGCGGATTGGGCCTTGCAAATCAATCTCATCGCCTTCCAACATCAGATCTTCATCGACATCTAGATCCTCATCTGTAGCGTTTCGACGCTGGGCTTTGGTGTGCACTTTTTCGGGGGCATATCTATATAGCTCTTGAATACGATGGCTTACGTTTAGCTCCACCGGCTCTAGGCATCTCATGCAACTGCCGTCTGCCATGGCGGAAATTTGGGCGCTAAGTAAGATTCCCTGCGTCACCGATTCCAAACGCATTTCAACGTGAATTTCTTCACCGGCCTGCACCGCAATTACATCGATGCCGATGGGTTCGGGCAAAACAATATCGAATCCATATTCGCGCATCTCCCCTGCCCGCCGGGGTAGATCGTGGGCATTGAAATAAAAAACCTTTGATTTGTGATTCATTACAATTTCTACTCTTTAGAGAGTTGAGACAAGACATCGTTATCGCCGGCACCTGCCAGGCGCTCGCGACCTCGCGAAACTGCGTCCATCGTTTTATTTAAGATTACTTCCAGGGTGGCTAACCGAGAATCTATGTAATTTTCTACCTCTTGACGTTCGTTCTCCGCGGTGGCGCGTGCATCATCTAGAATTCTTTGCGATTCATCGCGCGCGGCCTGCACAATAGAAGTCTGCTCGACCATGCGTGCCACTTCTTCGCGCGCCATTGAAACTAATTGTTCTGCGCTTTGGCGACCTTCTTCAATAATTGCATCCCTACTTGCTAAAAGATTTTGAGCACTAGAAAAATCCTGTGGCAGGAGATTGCGAGCCTCGTCCAAAATATCTAAAAGTTCGGTGCGATGCACGACGCAAGATGCAGAAAGCGGAACGCTGCGCGCCTCCTCGACCATCGTTATTGCCGAGCTAAGTTTTTCAATGGAATCCATGAGCTATTCCCCTTTCAAAGACGTTCGGAGAGCTTCTAGGACATTGGGTGGAACCATCATCGAGACATCTCCCCCGAAGTGCGCAAGTTCTTTAACAAGGGATGAGGATAAGAAGGAATGAACAGGCGCGGTAGCCATAAACATGGTTTCAATATTGGCCGCCTGTAAATTTACTTGGGCCATTTGCAGTTCATAATCAAAATCCGATACCGCCCGCAGGCCCTTCACGATGGTGTCGACGCCGTGTGCTTTGCAGTAGTCCACTAAGAGTCCGTACCAAGAGTCCACTATGACATTAGGAAACTTCTTGGTGTTCTCACGGATCATCTCAATCCGCTCGGCGACGGTGAAGAGACTGGACTTAGTGCGATTTTCCAACACCGCCACGATCACTTGGTCAAAGTGGGAACTTGCTCGCTCCACAATGTCGAGGTGGCCATAGGTCATCGGATCAAAGGAACCAGGACATATTGCGCTACGCATGGCGCAAACGCTAGCAATGATTGCGAACCTTATCCATTCTGCGCCGGTTTTCCGTAGTAAATCAAGGCCTGGCCGTATTTTCTTTCGCGCAAAACGGTGTATCCAATGGGCCACTTGAGAACCGTAGATTTATTCGCGCGCTCAACTGCCACCAGAGCATCTTCCTTCAGGAAACCCCCAGAACAGAGATCAACTAAACATTTATCGATTTCGGAGTCGGAAAAATCATAGGGCGGGTCGATATAGACAATGTCATATTTTACTAACGGTGGATTTTCCAAAAAGCGCGCGACTGACATTGCATAGAGATGAAACACTCCGGCAACGGCGCTCTTGGTGACAAGATCGCTATTTCTGGAAATCGTCTTGCACGCAGACTCGTTCTTCTCCACTGCATGAACCACGGATGCACCGCGTGAAAGCGCTTCTAACCCGATCGCGCCCGAGCCAGAGAAAAGATCAAGAACGTTGAGCCCCAGAAAATCGCCATAATCCGATAAGAGCGAAGAGAAGAGACCCTCGCGCGCTCTATCCGATGTTGGACGCGTAGCGCCAGCCACGCTAGAGAGCGTGCGACCCTTGGCCACTCCGGCGATTATTCTCATCCTTTGTCCAAATAATCCACGGCTTCATCGCGGCGCAATGATTCCAATTCTTTGGACAGTTGGGAATCTGGTTCCAGCGTTG
>JANXME010000162.1 GCA_025354785.1 Actinomycetes bacterium
CAGTCTCGTGATCTGTTCTGAGGTCTTTCACCATTTGATACGGAGCCAAAACATACGAGCGCATTTGATTCCCCCACGAACCAGAATTGTCGCCCTTAAGGGCATTCATTTTTGCCTGTTCTTCTTGTCGGCGACGTTCCAGTAATTTGGATTGCAGAACCGCCATCGCCGTGGCTTTGTTTTGAATTTGCGAACGCTCATTCTGACAAGAGACAACGATTCCTGTAGGAAGGTGAGTTATGCGTACGGCAGAATCCGTCGTATTCACCCCTTGCCCACCAGGACCTGAAGATCGATAAACATCTACACGAATTTCCTTCTCATCAATTTCTATATGGTCGCTCTGTTCGACAACGGGGACAACTTCAACTCCGGCAAAAGAAGTGTGGCGCCGGCTCTGGCTATCAAAGGGAGATATCCGGACCAGCCGATGAGTTCCCTGCTCAACCGAAAGCGTGCCGTAAATATACGGAGCGCTAACGCGAAAAGTTGTGGATTTAATCCCCGCCTCTTCAGCATACGAAGTCTCAAGAACCTCGACCTTGAAATGATGGCGCTCGCAATATCGAAGATACATACGCATCAACATTTCCGCCCAATCAGCCGCTTCCACCCCTCCAGCTTCAGAGCGAATTGTCACTAGAGCATCTCGGTCGTCATATTCTCCATTGAGGAGAATTTGAACTTCTAAAGTGCTCACGGCGCTGGAAACGGATTCCAATTCTCGCTCGGCATCTGCTAGTGCGGCTGCATCAGATTCTCCCTGTGCCAACTCAATGAGTATTGGTAGATCTTCAACTCGTTGGCGCAAATCCACCAGCCGTTTGATCTCACTTTGGACCCGTGAGAGTTTGCTTGTCACTTGCTGCGCACTCTCTGGGTCGTCCCAAAGATTTGGCGCACCTGCGGCTTCTTCAAGTACGGCCGATTCGCGGCGTAATTTTGGAAGATCCAGTACCTTCTCGATAGATACTAAGGTCGCGTTTATCGCTGCTATCTCTAAGTCATATTCACGCGCGGCCATGGAGCAAGAGTACCCAGTTTAAGTTCTGCAAAAATCAGGACATCCTCTTGCTTCTCACCCCGACTATCGCGTTAAGGTCAATTTGTTTAAGTATCGCGCCAGGTAAAACATATGGCAGATTCGCTCTAGCCGTCGAAGTCACTTCCAATATGTCACCGGTACATTTGAAAGCCACAACTTTCACTTTCAGGAGTTCTGGTCTCAAAACCCCCTCGCGCTCCCGCCCAGTCGCGGCCAGTTCCTCATCAACGATGCGCCGAGCGGCGGCGCAGTCAATCGGTACGCCCGGTCCGCTATCTCCACGGTAGTAAGCAGCTTTGTCCAAAGCATGAGAAGCGCGCATGGCGGCAGACTCGGTCACATTTATTAGGGACTTTTGAGCGACAACCATCGTGGCGAAATCGGTAATTATGAATATCAAAATAACCGTAATGAAGAATAATCCAAAAATCAAGATTGATATTGATCCTCTCTCGGGATCTCTATCTTTACATTCCCGATCTTTAAGACCTTCTCGCTTCCGAGGAGTTTGCACCAGATCAGCTTCTACTGCCAAGGAGAGACAGACTCTTCAGCCGAAACATCTATTTCACGCCCGCTTCCAGAGAGATAGAAATGCAAGACCGCACGCACTTTTCCTCCTGAGCTAAAACATGGTTGAGATGAGCATGCGAACGACAATTTCATACTTTGAATCTCTGGCTTTGAAAACCCAAATTTCTGAGCAGCAAAATCCAACACGGCGGAAGATCTTTGTCTGGCATCTCCTTCGTTTTCTGCCGAGACATATGCTCGCACAATCTCTCGAACTAGATTTCTTGCTCCCATTTCCGCTGAACTTAATTCTGAAAATTGACCAATAAAGAGCAAAAATGGTAAGAATAGAGGCAACGCTAGAAGCACAAACTCCACGACTGCACTTCCGGATTCAGAACTGTTCCTCACTTTGAAATTTCCATGACCGCGACTCCAGTCACATCGGTGCTTCTTCTGTTTGCGGAGACCAACTGCGGCAATCCAGAAAGTAGATCAAAGAGTCGTCGTCGCTTGTGAGTGACTACGATCTTCATCTCTTTATCAGCGCTTGAGTTGCGAATGGTCACGATTTCGCCATCACCTAACTCTTTTTCAGTAATGGCGTATTGTGAGGCCTGGCCTTGAACAAGTGCCGCGTCAATATTTCTAAAATTGACTGTGGCAATCAATTGCATGGAAATTAGGAAAAGCACGAGCAATGGGATAAATACCAATGAGCTTTCAACCACGCCATCTTCTTGGTTGACTCGAGCTCTGCACACCAAAGCTTTCTCCCGAGCACCCATCTCTTTCTATCTAATCCCGTTCATGGAGTCCAGTGAGTTTCTCAATATGGCAGATAATCTTGGCGCCGCAATCGTCCAAATTGCCGTCACCAATCCGGTTGTCATGAGTACTACTAGTACCCATCCTGGTACGTCTCCCCTTTCGTCTTGAATTCCATTATTTTCCGTCCGTTTCACGATAGCTGTCGAAATACGAAACTTAATATCTAAAACAGCGCATATGAAAGATTTTGCACTCCGTCCGGCGATCGAACTACATTGGCTCACTAGTTTCCTGAATAGTCGCATTTCTCTTCTCCTTCATGGCTTTATTGGTGAGTAAGGGATTGAGACAATGATGGACTCATATTTTCAAAGGAAAATCTCCTGCGCTCGAGTTGTGTAAATCGCCACCTTGCGTCTTCTGAAATGTTTAATTTCAAGAAGAGAATAGGTTCAAGTGAGTAAGAGACGGCCAGAGCGCAAAGAGAACTGATATGGGAAGAATAAGGAATACAACTGGGATCATCATCGAAATTTCAGCCTTACCGGCCTTTTCCATCATGATATTTCGCTGGATCTGACGCGCTTCAGCGCAATGGCGATGCAGAACTTCGACAAGTGGTGCCCCGCGCATCATGGCCGTAATGACTGCATCAACAAATCTTCGAATTGCAGAAGAATCAATTTTTCGTCCCATTTCGTCTAGGGAATTTTGAAATGACTTTCCTGCCCTAACTTGTTCCACCACAAGTGATAGCTCACGCGCAAAGCGACCATTAGAACGGTTCGAAACCCGATCTAGGGCGCCCAGAGGAGTTTCGCCAGCGGAGAGTGAAAGAGTCAACATTTCCACAATTGAGGCAAATTCAGATTCGATAACCAACCGATTCTTTCGAACTTCAGAAGTCAATTGTCGATCCGAATACAAATACGACAAGAATGAAAATAGAAGGGATATGCTGCAAGCTACTCCCATGTTTTTGTCTAAACCCAGTAGGAAAAGAAGAGTTGCCGCGCACACAACGAGCGCCCGTGTGACCTGTTTCATGCGAAAAATCTCGTATTGACCGC
>JANXME010000154.1 GCA_025354785.1 Actinomycetes bacterium
CTTTGCAATTACATCTAAGCCAGTATTTGGATCTACTCCAAGTTCTCGTTCACCAGAGGGTTGCGCCAAAATTTCAATGGCCTTAGCAAGAGTCAACTCGTCAGGGGCCATCGTCTCCGGAATATTCGCTAACTTGCGATCGTCGCCTTCACCTTGTTGTAAATAAGCGCCATATCTACCAACGCGGATTTGAATGTCTTCGCTCAAACGCATGGTGTTTACTTCGCGCGCATCAATTGCCCCTAAATCGGCGGAGAGTTCATTGAGTCCTGGTTGGCCATCATGACCATAGAAGAAATCGCGTAGCCAATCCAATCGTTGAGCTTCACCATTTGCAATTTTATCCAAATCCTCTTCCATACTTGCAGTGAATTCATAATCTACAAGTTTGGAAAAATGCTGCTCCAGCAATCCGGTTACAGAAAAAGCAAGAAATGCCGGGACCAGAGCGCGTCCTCTTTTATAAATATAACCACGATCTTGAATTGTTTGGATGATTGAGGCAAAAGTAGATGGTCTTCCAATTCCCAATTCTTCGAGCTTCTTTACAAGAGTTGGCTCGGTATAGCGTGCTGGTGGCTTCGTATCATGACCTTCACAAGCGTATTCCGCTACTTTTATGGCCTGTCCAACAGTCATTGCTGGAAGACGACGATCTTCACTTTCATCTTCGTTCTTTGCATCCGAAGTATCTAGGGTCGAGTCATCATATGCAGCCAAAAATCCTGGAAAAAGAAGTACTGAACCATTGGCCCGAAAGATGGTTGCGCGACCATCGTTGGTAATTGCATCCATATCAACTCGCATCTGCATCTTGCGCGCATCAGCCATCTGGGATGCCACAGTGCGCTTCCAAATAAGGTCATAGAGAGCAAATTCGTCGCGAGACAACTCTGGAGCCAACTCCCCTGGAGTCTTGAATGCATCTCCCGCGGGGCGAATCGCTTCGTGTGCCTCTTGAGCGTTCTTAGTTTTGCTGACGTAGACCCGGGTATTTGGCGAAACATGATCTGCTCCATAGAGGGCCTTTGCAGAATTTCGCGCAGCAGTTATGGCTTGTGCAGAAAGATTTACGGAATCGGTTCTCATGTAAGTTATGTAACCATTTTCGTACAAACGCTGTGCAATTCGCATCGTTATTTGGGCACCCCACCCCAAGCGACCACCTGCATCTTGTTGCAAGGCGGAAGTAGTAAAAGGCGGTTTTGGTTTCTCGGTGCGCGGAGACTCTTCCATCGACTTTACACTCAACGGTGTTGCCGACAAAGATGAAACAAGCGCCTTTGCGCCCAACTCGTTAAGTACGAGAATATTTGCCAGAGACTTCTCTTTCACTGCCCCATCTGCGCCAAAGTCGCTGGTAGCAGCGACCTTTTTCCCGTCAACGCTAATAAGTCTGGCGGTGAAACCCAGTTCACATTTAGCGCTCACATCCCACCAAGATGATGAGATGAAAGCCATCCGTTCGCGTTCTTTTTCTACTATTAACCGAGTGGCAACAGATTGCACACGTCCGGCGGAGATTCGTGGCATAACTTTCTTCCAGAGAACTGGAGACAATCGATATCCAAAGAGGCGATCTAATACTCGACGCGTTTCTTGCGCATCAATAAGGTGATAATCCAGATCGCGGGTCTCATTAACCGCCTTAAGGATCGCTTCCTTGGTAATCTCATTGAATACCATTCGCTTAAAGGGAATCTTGGGCTGCAAAACTTCCACTAAGTGCCATGCGATAGCTTCACCTTCACGGTCTTCATCTGTTGCCAGAATTAACTCGTCAACGTCCTTCATCAAGGCCTTTAATTCAGCTACTTTCGCCTTTTTATCCGGATTAACCACATATAGAGGGGCAAAATCCTCTTCAATATTTACACCCTCTTTTGCCCAAGCAATACCTTTATATTCCTTCGGGATATCGGCCGCCCGTTGTGGCAGGTCGCGTATATGGCCGACGCTAGCCTCGACGATGTAACCATCGCCGAGGTAGCCGCCGATCTTTCGAGCCTTTGCTGGGGACTCAACGATCACCAGCTTCTTGAGATCTCGTTTAGCTAAGACTTTTGCCATATACGCCTAATGAATTCCCTCACTTAGCTTATTGGCCCTATTAGGGATTAGTACTCAATCGTCGTTGATTTACGACGATTGTGAACAAGCGCGGCGATAATTACGGCAAATGCAACTAGTCCGATAAGAACGCTGGTTGCGTTGTGTCCGCCAAGTGAGAGACTGACAATGGCTGGCGTAATCAAGAGTCCAACCAAGTTCATCACCTTGATTAGAGGGTTGATTGCTGGACCTGCGGTGTCCTTGAAAGGGTCGCCTACGGTGTCTCCGATGATCGTGGCAGCATGAGCGTCGGAATTCTTTCCGCCGTAATGACCATCTTCCACCATCTTCTTTGCGTTATCCCAGGCTCCACCCGAGTTAGCCAAAAAGACCGCCATGAGAGTTCCGGTACCAATTGCTCCAGCGAGATACGCGCCAAGGGAACCAACGCCTAAGCCAAAGCCAACTGCGATTGGCGCCATCACGGCGAGCAGACCAGGGGTGGCAAGTTCGCGTAGAGAATCGCGAGTACAAATATCTACAACGCGACCGTATTCAGGCTTCTCAGTGCCTTCCATGATTCCCGGATGTTCGATGAATTGCTTGCGCACTTCAACGACTACTGCACCTGCGGCACGCGAAACGGCATTAATGGCAAGACCTGAGAAGAGGAATACCACTGCTGCGCCAACTATGAGACCGACTAAGTTGCGTGGATTTGCAACATCCAAGACTCCTTGGAACTGCAGCGCCAAGTCAGCGGCGTTTTTACCGGCAGATTCCACGGCGCTTTTAATTGCATCTGTGAATGCACCAAAGAGCGCGGTAGCGGCGAGTACAGCAGTGGCGATCGCGATTCCCTTTGTTATGGCCTTTGTCGTATTACCGACGGCATCGAGGGAGGTAAGAATTGCCGAACCTTCGCCTTCAACATCCCCTGACATTTCCGCAATTCCTTGTGCGTTATCAGAGATAGGACCGAAGGTATCCATTGCGACGATTACGCCTACGGTAGTCAATAAACCAGTGCCTGCCAGGGCAATTGCAAGGAGGGAGAGAACAATGCTTCCGCCGCCAAGTAAGAATGCCCCAAAGACTGCAGATGCAATAAGAATTGCTGAATAAACTGCTGATTCAAATCCAACTGAGATACCAGAAAGAAGTACCGTCGCCGCGCCGGTTTGCGAAGCCGCAGCAACATCATTTACTGGACGACGACCAACTGCAGTGAAGAAGCCAGTTAGTACTTGGATGGATGCGGCCAGGGCAATCCCAATTAGCACCGCACCGAAAGCCAAAATGCGCGGATTGAGAGAACCGGCATCGCCAATGGCCTTTGCCGACAGACCTGTCATAAGTGAAAAATCGCCTGGCAGGTAAACGAAGGTAGCAAGTCCAGTTAAAACTGCACTGATAACTGCGCTGGTAAAGAAAGAGCGGTTGATAGAACTCATCGCGCTCTTATCGGTTGAACGCATGCGGGTAAGGAAGATTCCAATAACCGCTGTGATGGTTCCAATGGCTGGAACAATGAGTGGGTAGATGAGTCCAGAATCTCCAAAGCCGGCCTTACCTAAAATTAAGGCGGCGACCAGAGTTACTGCGTATGACTCAAAGAGATCAGCAGCCATTCCTGCACAGTCGCCAACATTGTCGCCAACGTTGTCAGCAATAGTGGCGGCGTTGCGTGGGTCATCTTCTGGAATATTCTTTTCAACTTTTCCAACCAAATCTGCGCCGACATCGGCAGCTTTTGTGAAGATACCCCCACCAACACGCATAAACATCGCGACCATCGCGGCGCCAAAACCAAAGCCTTCCAGAACCGAAGGTGCATTTTCGCGATAAATGATCACTACAAGAGAGGCACCAATTAACCCCAAACCAACAGTTGTCATACCAACTACACCACCGGTGCGGAATGCGATCTGAACTGCGCGCTCAGATGAACTTTGTCGAGCAGCTTCTGCAACTCGAACGTTGGCGCGAACCGCTAGCCACATTCCGTTGTAACCAACCAGCGCGCTAAAGACGGCACCAATTAAGAAGAAGATGGATCGACCGATGCGAATATCGGCCTCTCCTGGGAGTGCGAAGAGAAGCAAGAACACAATCGCAACGAAATACGAGAGCGTGCGGAATTGGCGTGCTAAGAATGCGGCAGCGCCTTCCTGCACAGCGGCGGCGATTTCGCGCATTTTCTCGGTGCCTTCATCGTTGGCTAGAACTTGAGCGCGCAGCGCCCAGGCGACACCGAGGGCGCCGAGTGAAATTGCTAGGACGATGTAGACATAAGTTAGATTTGTGCCGGTTACGTGCACGAGAGAGCTAGCAGCTCGCATTTCTCCTCCATTGGAGATCGGGGCTCAGGTCGAGACCTTGGTTGGCAGGTTGTGAAGGTTGTGCGGGTTGGATCGGCTAGAAATGGACAAAGTTGGCACGTTGGAGCATTGCGTCAGCGCGAGTGTACGCACCTAGGGGGGTCTTTCCCCAATTCTGCCTCGTCGTACCTATCTATTACGGCCAATAATGCAGAACTCCGACCCCTTTAGAGGCCTTTACTTTTCAAGGCCCAGCCATTCTCGCCCTTCTACGCCGAGTGCTTTAGGGTGAGAACCTATGAATCTCCTAGATGCTAAGTCCATCATCGCCGATCTGGGTTTGGCTGGGGTCTTGGGAATCCTTTTCACCGAGACTGGCCTGCTGATTGGGCTTATCTTCCCGGGTGACTCGCTCCTCTTTATCGCCGGGATTGCCGCTTCTGGAAGTGCCGCTGCTGTTCTCGGGCTGCACCTCTCGGTTGCTGGGCTCTTTATCGGAGCGCCTTTGGCGGTCATCGCCGGATCCCAATTGGGTCACTTTATTGGCTATCGCTTCGGGCGCCCACTTTTTGACAGACCCGACGGCCGATTTTTTAACCATACCCGGGTTGCCGCAAGTGAGAAATGGCTGAAAAAGTATGGACCTGGCAGGGCGATCATTCTGGCCCGCTACATACCATTTGTGCGAACTTTAATGAATCCACTCTGCGGGATTGTGCGAGTGCCGGCTAAGACTTTCTTCCTTTGGAATGTGGTGGGCGGAATTCTCTGGGCAGATGGAGTGGCTCTACTGGGATATATCCTCGGTGAGAAGTTGAAAGGTTCGGTAGATAGATATCTACTGCCAATTGTCGCCGTAATTATCTTTTTAAGTCTGCTGCCGCTTATTTTGGAGATAGTGCGTGAGACAAGAACAAAACGCCACTTAAGTTAACGGTGGAGACATGGGCTGGGATTTAACGCAAGAAGATTGGCTGCTCCACTATATCCCCGTCTATCGGATCGCTCTCGGGCAAACTTGAGTTAAGCGCTTCCATTTCATCCTGCGAAAGAGAAACGCCAACTCCAGTCAGCGAATCCAGGACCGAAGATTTTCTCGTTGCCCCAGGAATTGGAATTATCATGGGGGAAGTATGTAAGAGCCAAGCAATTCCAATTGCATAAGCTGAGACCTGCTTTGTTCGGGCAAGATGGGAAAAACTTGCGAAATCTCCCTCACCCAATTGAGCAGAGTTTTGTGCCCCGCCAAAAGGTGAATATGTAAAGAACGCAATTCCATATTCTCGACAAACTTCCAAAACATCGGCCTCACGCCGGTATCGCGGGCTAAATTCATTTTGTACCGAAATCACACCGCCCTCTTCTGGCTTTCCCCCAATTTCTATGGCTCGAAGTAACTGTGCGGCGTTGTAATTGCTAACTCCGATTCGTTCTACCAGCCCTGCCTCTTTGAGTACTAGAACATTTTCAAATTGGGTCTCGAATGGTGTGGCCGGGTCCAAGCGATGATGTTGCCATAGTTGTATTTTCTCCACACCAAGACGTAAAGCAGATGCCTCTGCGGCCCGCAAAAGATAATCGCGAGTAGATGCCCGCCCCCAGCTTTCATTTGGACCGCGAGTAATTCCGTTCTTAGTTGCGATAATTACCTTGGCCTTCGCGGGCGCTGAGCCTGACCAAGATCGGAGGGCCTGCCCAACTAATCTCTCGTTATGGCCCATGGTTTTCCAACTAGGTGAGTAGATATCGGCAGTATCTAGCAAGGTTATTCCCGCATCTAGTGCCGCATGAATTACTGAAATTGCGCCATCGCGATCCTCAAGAATGGCTGCCTTAATGGCGGGCATACCCGACATCGGCATGCATCCCAATCCCATTGGCGAGACTTTCCAATCTCCAAGTTTGCGCTCTTGCATTTCTTCTCTTCTCTTTGGTTACGAATAATCACAGACCTAAATCTGAAAGTGTGAATAGAGTCCGGTATTCCAAACCGGCTTCTAAAATGGATTGTTCTGCACCACGTTCTACAATTACCGCAACTCCAACCACAATTGCACCTGCTTCATGAAGGGCATCGACGGCGGTCAATACGGATGCCCCAGTAGTTGACGTATCTTCTACTGCAACAACTCGCCGCCCTTTTACATCTGGACCTTCGATGCGACGTTGCAAGCCATGCGCTTTCTCGGCCTTGCGCACTACAAAGGCATCGACCTTTCGGCCCCTTTGTGCTGCGACATGCATGATTGCAGTTGCGACGGGGTCTGCGCCAAGGGTTAGACCACCGACAGCATCGAAATTCCAGCCTTGTAGTAAATCCAGCATCAACTCGCCAATCAAAGGCGCGGCTGTTGAATCCAAGGTAACTCGACGCAAATCTACGTAATAATCTGCCTCTTTGCCCGAAGATAAAATTACTTTGCCGTGCACCACGGCCTTTGAAATAATCTCATTCTTTAGATCTTCTCGGACTCCCATGGGCCGAGCCTACGGCAGGTTTGGCTCTATTTCTCTTCAGATTGGTAAACCTCAATACGCGTTGATCGACGGTGCACAATCGATTTCTGCCCAGAAGTTCCTAAAAGCACGTCAACTTCCACCCGTAACTTCGCAACTTCAATTGCTAGGTTTGACATCGCCGATTCCAGTTCAATAATTCGCTTAATGCCAGCGTGATTAATTCCTTCGCCGATAAGTCTTTGCACATTTCGCAGCAAAGCAATATCGCGCAGCGAATAACGCCGTCCGCGCCCGCTTGCCCGACCAGGTGAAACCAGACCCAATCGGTCGTATTGGCGAAGCGTTTGGGGGTGAAGTCCAGAGAGCTGGGATGCCACCGAAATTACATAAACGGCTGCGGCATCATCATCTTCAGGATGAATATCTGCGTCAGGTGGAGGGTCGGAAAAGTTACTCACGCTTTTGCCTTAGCGATAAAATCAGCGCGGACATCTTCACCCTGTGTCGCCGCCACAAAATCAATTAAAGCCTTATGCGCTGGCGCATCTAGCCGACGTGGAACCTGAACCTCCACCGTAACTAATAGGTCACCAGTCCCCTCGGCGCTTTGAACGCCTCTTCCCTTGAGACGTAAAACGCGACCATTGGGGGTGCCAGGTGAGAGTCGAACTGTTACCTCCTCCCCGCCCAAAGTAGGCACTTTAATATCGGCCCCCAGAGCGGCTTCTGCAAAGGTGACGGGAAGGTTAACGGTCAGATTTTCATTTTTATGGGCGAATATTGGGTGGGGCTTGACGTGAAGTTGAATAAAGAGGTCCCCGGCGCCACCTTCACCGGGCGCACCCTTGCCCTTTAACCGTATCTTGGCCCCATCTTTTACGCCCGTGGGAATCCTGGCGGTGATTGTCTGTGGTGGGCCACCATCGGTGGAGAGACGAAGTTCTAAGGTGCTTCCGAAAATCGACTCCCTGAAAGTAATTGTAGATTCAGTTTGCAAATCTTGGCCGCGGCGGGGACCGCGTGTACCACCAAAGAGATTAGAGAAAATGTCCTGCGGAGAACCGCCTCCAAAAATATCGGCGAAATCGCCAGCCTGACCCGATCCCCCTTGTCCACCTTGAGGAGAGCGAAAGCCACCTCTCTCGTAACGAGAACGAGCCTCATCATATTCCGCCCGCTTCTTGGCGTCGGACAAAATATCATTGGCCTCAGATACTGCCTTGAACTCTTCCTCTAACTTCTTATCACCCTTATTTTTATCCGGGTGAAGTTCGCGCGCTAACGAACGATACTTCTTTTTGATCTCTGAGCTGGATGCAGTTTTAGGCAGGCCAAGAATCTTATAGAAATCCTTCTCGTAAAGATCTTTCGCGGCCATCTTCTATTCAGGATCCGTAACGGCGACGCGCGCTGGGCGAAGTACTCTGGATTTGTATTTATATCCCGATTGCAAGATTGCAGTAGCGGTTGGTTTTTCCACATCTGGGGAAGTCGAGTGCATCAACGCCTCATGGATCTTGGGATCAAAATCCGTACCAACTTCGCCAAATTTCTCTAAATCCAATTTAGTCACAACTGCGACTAATTTATCGGCAACAGACTTGAATCCGCCCTCCAACTCGGAATGATCTCGAGCTCTTTCAATATCATCCAAAATTGGAAGCAGCTCGTACAAAACGCTGGCGATAGTCACATCATGCGCCAGCGCACGATCGCGCTCTACCCGCTTGCGGTAGTTGACATATTCTGCCTGCAAGCGCTGCAAATCTGCCGTGAGGTCGGCGAGATCGCTCGTCGCCGCCTCACTGCTTAATTCTGCAGATGTATCGCTCACGACTTCTTCTTTCACTTCTATCGTGTCACTAACTTCGGGGCTCATTTCTGCTCTTCAACGATCTCGGCATCCTCGACGCCCTCGTCAGAGTTGGAATCTGAACCACCTTCACTATTTGCTTGTGCACTTGCCGCAGCAGATGCATAAAGCGCGCTACCTAGGGCTTGACTTAACTTTGATACCTTATCGATAGAGTTCTTGATCATCTCAAAATTGGCTCCACCAAGGGCGGTTTTAAGTTCTGCCAAAGCTTCTTCCGTTTCGGCTTTTTGAGTCGCAGCTTCACCCTCGTTTAGTTTCTCGCCATTTTCAGTTAGAAACTTCTCGGTTTGATAGACCAATGAATCGCCCGTGTTGCGAACCTCAGCCTCTTCGCGACGTTGACGATCCTCTTCAGCGTGAGATTGTGCATCTTCCATCATGCGATCGATCTCTTCTTTGGAGAGCGCAGAACCACCAGTAATCGTCATTCTCTGCTCTTTGCCAGTGCCGAGATCCTTAGCAGATACATGCACAATTCCGTTGGCATCGATGTCGAAGGTGACTTCAATTTGTGGAATTCCACGCGGTGCCGGTGGAAGGCCAGTCAATTCAAACATCCCCAACTTCTTGTTGTAGGCAGCCATCTCGCGCTCGCCTTGGTAGGCCTGAATCTGTACAGCTGGCTGATTGTCATCGGCAGTTGTAAAGATTTCGCTGCGCTTTGTGGGGATGGTGGTGTTTCGTTCAATCAAGCGCGTCATGACTCCACCTTTGGTTTCAATACCTAGGGAGAGCGGTGTTACATCCAGGAGAAGAACATCTTTTACTTCACCTTTAAGCACTCCAGCTTGTAAACATGCGCCAACCGCAACTACCTCATCTGGATTAACACCTTTATTGGGTTCGCGTCCACCAGTTAGATCACGAACGAGATCTACTACAGCCGGCATGCGAGTGGAGCCACCAACTAGAACCACATGATGAATATTTGCAATCGGAATTCCTGCATCTTTTAGAACTGATTGGAATGGCTTCTTGCAACGATCCAAGAGATCTTGTGTAAGTGATTGGAATTGTGCGCGAGTAATCGTTTCATCCAAGAAGAGTGGATTCTTATCGGCATCAACTGTGATGTAAGGCAGGTGAATTGAAGTTTGTTGGGATGAGGAGAGTTCAATCTTTGCCTTCTCCGCCGCTTCGCGCACACGCTGCATCGCCATCTTGTCTTTTGCAAGATCAATTCCATTCTTGGAGCCGAAAGTTTTGATCAAGAAATCAACCAAGGCCTGATCCCAATCGTCGCCACCTAAATGGTTATCGCCATTGGTGGCTTTAACTTCCACCACTCCATCGCCGATTTCCAAGAGTGAAACGTCAAATGTTCCACCGCCAAGGTCAAAGACGAGAATGGTCTGCTCTTTGTCGCCCTTATCAAGACCATATGCCAAGGCTGCAGCAGTTGGCTCGTTAATAATGCGCAGAACATTTAGACCGGCGATTTCGCCAGCTTCTTTCGTCGCCTGACGCTGTGAATCATTGAAGTATGCCGGCACGGTGATTACCGCGTCAGTAACGGTTTCGCCTAGATAGGACTCCGCATCACGCTTTAACTTCTGCAAGATGCGAGCGCTAATTTCCTGAGGGGTGTACTTCTTGCCATCGATGTCGACGCTCCAGGCACTTCCCATATGGCGCTTAACGGAGCGAATAGTCCGCTCAACGTTGGTCACTGATTGGCGCTTGGCAATTTCACCGACTAGCACTTCGCCGTTCTTAGCAAAAGCCACGATGGAGGGGGTAGTCCGAGCTCCCTCAGCATTGGCTATTACCTTTGGCTCTCCAGCCTCCAGGACCGATACGCAACTATTGGTGGTTCCGAGGTCAATTCCAACTGCTCTTGACATTTCCTAGCTCCTTTTTCCTCCCTTTTCAGGGCTATACGCTCCTGGGGGAGGAGCCATACCTCTATTTTCAACCTTGCGCCGACTTTTGTCAAAAGGTTGAGTCGGGTCGGCTCAAGGTTGCTAAATAGAGGAACGGCGATTAGAGACAAATTATTCCCCCTCACCATTTAGGGTGGAACCGTGTCCGAAGCCCAGCCTCACCTTTCGCGAGGAGTACGGAACGGTTATTTAAGCGCACGCGGAATTTCGGCCGGTTTGGCCATGTCTTTTGCGCTTTTCTACAGCAGCAATCTAGGCGTCGAGAGACGGTCGTTGGTCGCATTCATAATGACAACGGCTCTAATCTCCTCAGTCATATGTACCTCTGGGGTGAGCCTGACATATCGGCGGGCCGTTCCAAATATGGAAAATCGCCTCACGCTTAACGCCTATATCTATCTCACGACCTTGCTCTCGGTTTTTGCCGCATTTGCAACATTCCTCTCGGTTCTTATTTATTCCCATACAAAGATCTCAATTCCAAATACATTGCTATTTGTAACCTTAATTTATGCTTTTTTTGCATCGCTCGATTTTTGTTTCCATCAAGCTCTGATCGCCCACAATCTATTCAAGGTGGCGTCCATATTGGATGTCCTAACAATAGCTATGCAAATCTCGATCTATTTGTTCCTTATTTTCGTCAACCAGGTGAGCATTGCCGTTTCCCTATTCGCCGCCCTAATAATCTCCTACATAACTTCAACGGTTACCGCTCTCCTACTCTTAATTGGGATAAAGGAGCCCTCAATTAGATTGAGCCGACCTGAAATCAAACTTCTTTTATCGGAGAG
>JANXME010000161.1 GCA_025354785.1 Actinomycetes bacterium
TTCATCTTCCACCAATATTGCACGTTGGCGCAATCGTCATTACCGCCATTGTTGTCGGCGGTCTCTGGGCAAGCATTGCTGGTTATTTGAAAGTCAAACGTGGTGTTTCAGAGGTAATCAGTACGATCATGCTCAACTTCATAGCGGCTGGGTTGATCTCCTACCTGCTAAGTCCGTTACGTTTAGGTTCGCAAGCAATTGGATCGCAGAATCTAAATACAACCACGATTCCGAAGTCTGGCCAACTTCCCACATATAAAATGTTTGACGGTGAGTTATACAGTTACATTTTTGTGGCGATTTTAGTAGGAATTCTCTATTGGATTTTGTTGACTAAGAGCGTATTTGGATTCAATTTGCGCGCAACTGGCATGTCATTCCGTGCTGCCCGCGCCAGCGGAGTCAATGCTCCTCGCATGATCTTCATTACGATGATTCTCTCTGGATCGGTAGCAGGCCTTACCGGAATCGGAACTTTGGTTAGTGATACTCATAATTACAGCCTTGCCTTCCCATCTGGCTACGCACTTACTGGGCTGGCTCTGGCACTTTTAGGTAGAAATCATCCAGTGGGAATTGCATTCGCCGCGTTCTTCTGGGCATTTCTGGAACGTGCCGCGGGTGTTTTGGATCTCAATGGAATTCCGACGGAGATTATCACCATGATGCAAGGAACAATCGTGCTTTCGGTGGTGGTCGCTTATGAAGTCGTGAAGCGAATCAATCTTCGCCAGCAACAAACCGCAGTTGGTAGCGTCCAAATCGAGCCAAGTCGAGAGGATGGAAAGTGAGCACGCAAAGCACTCAAAAAGTTGGAATAAAGAAGTTCATTTCCTCTCCTGGTCGCATTTCTTTGGTAATCGCTGGAATCTTTTTCGTAGTGGCAATGGTGCAGAAATCAGTAGGCGCGACAGATATCACCTCCAATGGCGCTTCTTCTGCCACTTTGAGATTTACGATTCCTCTATTGATGGCCGGTCTTGGAGGGCTCTGGTCGGAGCGTGCCGGCGTAATTAATATCGGCCTTGAGGGAATGATGATCGCGGGCACCTGGCTCGGCGCCTGGTTCGGTTTTCTTTATGGCCCATGGATTGGAATTTTGGCAGCTGCTATTGGTGGCGCATTAATTGGTCTATTTCATGCTTTGCTGACTGTGAAGATTGGTATTGATCAAGCGGTCTCCGGGCTGGCTATCAATTTACTAGCCTCGGGCACTACTAGATATCTTTCAGGCGTTTACTTTGTTTCGCGCGGTGGCGATATCAGCCTTTCCCCGCGTACCAACCAACCTCAAACCTTTAGCGTTCCTGGTCTCTCGCCTTTTCTGGGCAGAGTAGAGGCCAAACACACTTTCTTGATCTCCGATGTGGCTGGCGCCTTGGGTGGACTTGTCACCAATATGTCGTGGATGACTGTGCTCTGTCTTGCCTTTGTTCCCCTAACTTCGTGGATCTTATGGCGGAGCAGGTTCGGTCTGCGGATGCGTTTTTCGGGCGAGAATCCAGTTGCTGCTGAATCCTTGGGAGTAAATGTTTATCGCACTCGCTACATTGCCCTCGCGGTCTCTGGAATGTTGGCTTCTTTAGGTGGGTCCTATCTCTCACTTGTCGCCGCTTCGGTTTATCGCGAAGGTCAGACTGCGGGTCGCGGCTTTATCGGGTTAGCCACCGTGGTATTTGGAAACTGGCGTCCAAGTGGCGTCCTTTCTGGCTCCCTACTCTTTGGGTTTACCGACGCGCTGCGCGTACGCCAATCTACCTCCGTGCATGCGATATTGCTCGTGGTTGCGATTTTGGCTGCACTACTGGCACTTGCATTTGCCTCCGTTAGAAATCTTAGGGCCACCGTAATTAGCGGCGCCGTTGCCGGCCTTACCTGGATCGTCTTCCTCCAAGTCAAGGTGATCCCAGACGAGTTTGTAACCTTCTTCCCGAACCTAACGACTTTACTTGTGCTCACCTTCCTTGCACAAAGGCTACGTCCTCCAGCCATGGCCGGGGCGCCATATAGAAAGGGCGAGGAAGTCAGCATATGAACCCCAACCACTGGGATAGTTTGGTATTAAAAAGCGTTCAACCAGTTGTTAAGAGTTCCAGCTTGGTTCATGTAAATGAGGAGAAGATCAGTGCTATCGCTAATTGGATGGCTTACGAAGAGTTTGCCGAACCAGATGGCGCGATGCTCTTTGATTTCGGAAATGACCCTGACGTATTAATGGATTTCACCTTAACGGTGAATACTATGAATTTTGCATTTACCGATTTTAAATCGGGGATTAAATTTGAAACCGACTATATGGGGAAACGTTGGTGCGATTCGGAGGCGATGCTGGCATGCATTCATAGAGCCATTGGCGCGGGGATCCCGTTCTTTAGCGGAGAATATTTAGCAAAATTGACCCGCCAAGATTTGGAAAGCGTCTTTGCCGGAACTATAGAGATGCCTATGTTGGATGAGCGTGTAAAGGCATTTAACGAGGTAGGGGCTGTGCTCGTGGATAAATACCAAGGTCGCTACTCGACATTTGTAAGATCCTGCGCGCCTCGGCTCTATGGGAACGGGGATGGAATTCTCGAGCGTTTAACAGTTGAATTCCCACGATTTAGTGATGTGAGCGTTTATAACGGAGAAAATGTTTATATATATAAATTAGCGCAGCTGGGCATCTGGGGAATGCACTTGGCACTTAAGCCACGCAACGCTTGGGAACTTGAAGATGCGCATATGTTGACGGCATTTGCAGATTACATCGTTCCGGTTGGCCTTCGAGTTATGGGCATTTTTGAATATGCTCCGCAACTTGAAGAACAAATCAACTCTCTACAGGAAGTCCCCCGAAATAGCCCAGCCGAAATAGAGATTCGCGCAAATTCAATATATTCCATCGCTCGTCTTACCGATGAGATAAATAAGCGCCGCCCTGGTATGAAGCCACTTCTACAGCCGCAAGTTGATTTTAGGTTTTGGAAGACATATCACGCGACCCATTGGCCGCATCATTTAACGAAGACGGTGATGTACTAAATATGAAAATCTACTTCGCTGGTCCACTTTTTACGCCTTACGAACGCACTTTTATCGATCAATGCGCAAAGCGGATGCGCGATGCTGGTATGGAAGTCTTCGTTCCCCATGAAATTCCATTACCCAACCCCGTAACTCCGAAATTTATTTTCGATTTGGATGCACGGGAGGTGCTCTCCGCGAATGTTCTTCTTGGGTTACTGGATGGTCCGATGGTTGACGACGGGACCGCCAGCGAAATAGGAATTTTCTGGTCTGATATGCGACATGATCCAAAGAAGAAAGGGATGATCGGACTGGTTACCGATACCCGTGTAATCCGAGATCGAAACATGGTGGATGGCAAAGGGATTAACCTTTTTGTACGCGGATGCATCGAAGATGAAGGTGAAGTGGTTGATAGCTTTGATAAAGCCTTTGATATTCTGCTCAAGTGGCAGAAAGAGATAGATACCTAATAATCTAGAGTTTTACGATCTCAAGTCCCATGGAACGAATAGAGAAACTGAGGCAATATTGGCTGGGTCGTACGCGTTAATACTGCGCAAACCTCACGCTCGCTCCACCTTTGGCTTTGGCATGGTTGGTCGAATTCCAATGGCAATCAATTCAGTGGCAATTGTCTTTTTGGTCTCCGACGTTCGAGGTTCATTTACTCTGGCAGGAATAACTTCTTCCTTTTATACGCTGGCCGGTGCAGTTGTAAGTCCTCGAGTTGGTAAGTTGGCTGATCGATTTGGTACGAAGCGAGTATTACTTCCAGTCACTTTGGCAAATGTTCTGGCAACGATCGGATTGCTTCTCTCGGTAGACCGAGGGACACCTGGTTTGCTGATTTTTGCAGCTTTGTGCGGCGCCACTTTTCCAACATTCGGTGGATACACCCGCACCAGATGGAGTAGGTCCATAGATAGTCAAGAGGAATTAGCATCGGCGCTTTCGCTGGAATCTGTTATGGACGAAATCGCATTTGTGCTGGGACCTATTTTGGCGGGCTTTCTCTTCTCACTTTACGGATCTCGTTCCCCTCTCCTGACGGGCATCGCCTTCTTAGCGATCGCAGGGCTGGGTCTGGCGATTACGAGCACCGACCATGGGGGCGTTGAGCGCGTCCATGAAGATCATAAGCGGGCGATTTTGGCGATACCGTATGTGAAATCTCTGCTCCTGTCACTGGTTGCCCTCGGGCTGCTCTTTGGTTCCAACTTCGTTGTCATTATCGCCGTTGCCAAGGAAGGTGGCCGAGTATCCGATGGTGGGCTCTGGGTTGGGCTTTACCCACTCGGGAGCGCAGTTGCCGGCCTAATCTATGGATTTATTCATTGGAAATCTGCCAACGCGATTCGATACACAATTTCCTTGATAGTTATGACTTTTTGCACCTCTGGAATTCTCTTCTTTCAAAATCTAGACACGATTGCTTTTTGGATCATTCTTTCTGGGATTGCAATTGCTCCGGCCTTGATTTCCGCCAACGCATTCATGAAGGAACTGGTGCCACTGAGTCGACTTAATGAAGCATTCGCATATCTCGGAGCATCTATTTCAATTGGTGTCACACTGGGTAGCGCTTCTAGCGGGATAATCGTTTCACACTACGGCGGATGGAAGGGCTTCTATTTCATCACTGCTGCCACTGCACTGTCAGCCTTGATTTCTTTCTTTGGCTGGGGTTCGTTACGGAAGGTAGAAAAATGAAAGTTATTCTTGATACCGATCCCGGTATCGATGATGCGTTAGCTTTCATATTGCTCAAGGCAATGCCAGAGGTGCAGTTAATGGGTATTACTGTTACCCACGGTAATACAACTGTTGATAAATGTGCCACTAATGCGCTCCAGCTAGTCGAACTATTAGGCATGCGAGAGATCCCAGTTGCGGTTGGAGCCAGCCACCCTCTAATTAAAGAACTATCTATAGCAGAAGAGACGCACGGAGGGACAGGCTTGGGCTACGCCGTATTACCCAAATCGACTGTAACTCCGGCTTCCATAAGTGCCGCCAACTTGATTATTGATTTGGTAAGCGCAAATCCAAATGAAATAACGCTTCTATGTATTGGTCCCGTAACTAATGTGGCGTTAGCTTTACTCAAAGAACCAGGATTAGCCAGCAAAATCAAGAATATTGTCTCAATGGCGGGCACTATTCATCACCCAGGAAATGCCACGCCGTCGGCGGAGTACAACGTTTTTTGCGACCCACATGCTTTCGACATTCTGCTTCATTCAGGCATTGACCTAACCATTGTCCCGCTTGACGTTACATACAAGTGCCTTTTTACCAAAACACATCTGGCAAGAATGGCCAGCGCGAAGGGAAGCATTCTCAACTTTATCGATCGCTCCACTTCTTTCTATATGGAGTTCCATAGCGAGTACCAAGGCATTGAAGGTTGCGCCATAAACGATCCCTTGGCGGCTGCAATTTTAGTTAAACCAGAATTGGTAAAGTTTCGAGAATACTATGTAGACGTAGAACTTCGGGCAGAGAAGACCAATGCCAAGTTATCCGCAGACCATTTCAGCGCTCTGAATAGAAAGCCAAACGCCAAAGTAGCGATGGAGGTAGATGTTGAGGGATTTATGGACTTCTTCATTGAGCGAGTAAACGCGCTGTGAGTATGAAACAGCACCACCTCCATCTGCTGCCTGGTGATGTCGGAGAATATGTATTGCTTCCAGGAGACCCTGGAAGAGCCGAGATTATTGCGCGCCATTTCGATGGTGCCCATCACGTGGCAACAAATCGAGAGTATGTGACCTACACCGGCTTTCTAGACGGCGTAAAAGTTTCCGTAACGTCGACCGGAATTGGTTGCCCATCGTCGGCGATCGCGTTGGAGGAGCTAGTGCGGGTGGGCGCCAGTACCTTTATTCGCGTTGGCACATCGGGCGCAGTTCAACCGGGTACTAAATCGGGAGAGTTGGCCGTTCTCACAGGAGCAATCCGCGATGAGGGGACTTCGCTTCATTATCTACCGATCGAATTTCCAGCAGTTGCCGATATCGAAATCGTTCATGCGTTACGAACGGCGGCGATTAAAAAGGGAGTTGCATATCGAGTGGGAATCTCTCAATCCAAAGATTCGTTCTATGGAGAGGTAGAGCCTGAGCGTTCGGGGGTAACTTCCAGGCTAGTTGAGCGCTGGAAAGCTTGGCAGATCGGGGGAGCGATCTGCTCTGAGATGGAAGCCTCCACTCTTTTTGTTTTGGCCACGATGCTCCGGGTACGAGCTGGTGGAGTTATGGTGATGCATGGTGAAGGTGAAATAGGTTCCTTGGAACCGCTGATTGAGACAGCAGTCCTAGCGCTACGCGAGTTGATTAAAGGAGATAAGAATGCAAAAGGATGAGAAGCAGTACCACATTCAACTGAAAGCCGGTGATGTTGGTAAATACGTTCTCCTTCCTGGAGACCCGGGTCGATGTGAGCCAATCGCGCAACTCTTTGATAATCCCGTGCACGTGGCATCAAATCGTGAGTACAACACCTATACCGGCTATCTGGATGGCGTAAAGGTTTCAGTTACATCCACTGGGATTGGCTGCCCTTCGGCCGCCATCGCTTTGGAGGAGTTAGTTCGCGTGGGTGCAGATACCTTTATTCGTGTCGGAACTTCTGGCCATATCCAAAAAGATAGCGTCTCAGGCGAGTTGGCAATCATCACTGGCGCCATAAGAGATGAAGGAACAACGCGGCACTACATGCCTATTGAATTTCCAGCCGTGGCCGATATTGATTTGGTGATGGCGTTAAAGCGCGCGGCGCAGAAAAATGGCGCGCGCTTCCGTCTCGGAATAACTCAATCTAAGGACTCTTTTTACGGTCAACACGAGCCAGAGCGTATGGGCGTTGCTCAAGATCTTCTCAATCGTTGGAAGGCTTGGGAGATCGGCGGCGCTATTTGCTCGGAGATGGAGGCGTCGGCCCTCTTTGTGATTGCTTCTATGCTGCGAGTGCGCGCGGGAGCCATCATGATGGTGCATGCCGCCGAGCCAATGCCGCCTCTAGATATATTGTTGAAGACTGCCATCGACGGGCTTCGAGAGATCATTGCCGAAGATAAAGCCAGTGGTAGAGCAGTAAATTAGGCCTTTGCAGCCGCTTCCACCGCGTTAAGAATCAACGACCAAAATCTGTCGAAATCGAGTTGTATAGCGACATCGACATTTGTGGGCGATCCATTGCGATTGTAGATGTCGACCACAGTGGCACCACGGGTGTATTTGCCGTTAAGTTCAATCTCCACATTTGCGCGGCGCGTTCTCACAACGGATCGATCGATTAGCAAGGCAACAGTGATTGGATCGTGCAAGGGCGGGTCGGGCATTTCGAAAACTTCGTTGTAGGTGGAGGCGAAGAATCTAAGTAGCCCAATTACGGTGTCGGCAAGCGGAGCCTGCATTTTTTCCAATTGAGCGAAAATATCTTTAGTTACCAACGCCTGGTGCGAAACATTTAGGCCGCACATAGTTAATGGCAGGCCAGATTTTATAACTACGTCGGCTGCCTCTGGGTCCATCCAAATATTGAATTCTGCGTAGGGCGTGCGGTTGCCACGATCTATACTGCCTCCCATAAAAACAATTTCGTTTATCCTTGATTTCAATTCTGGGTAAAATTTAAGGAAAAGTGCGATATTCGTAAGCGGGCCAGTGGCAACCAAAGTGACTTTCTCCACATGCTCGCGAACGGTTTTCGCGATTAAGTCCACTCCGGACATCTCTTCTAAAGCAAATATCGGATCGGGCAACGTGGCGCCATCTAAAGCAGATTCACCATGAATATCAGTGGCTGCTTCAGTGTGCCCAAGCAACGCGCTTCCTGCACCTTGCGCAACAGGCACCTTAATTTTCGCCAATGCACATACCCGCAGCGCATTCTGAGTTACCTTTGAAATATTGCCGTTTCCAGAGACGGTCGTAATCGCCAATAGATTGATTCCTGGATTGTGGGCAGCGAGTATCATCGCTAGCGCGTCATCGTGGCCGGGATCGCAGTCAAGCACAATTGGAATTGGTTTCATCCGCGCAAGAATAGCCGTTTCCAGTCTCTAATTTTGAAGGTACGCTCGCTCACTATGACGATAGCCAGTGGAAAAGTTCTTTCAATCAACATCACTCATGTGATTCATGAAGGTGAGTGGACTGGTAGTGAAGGTCGCACTGGCATTGATAAACGCCCCTCGCAACTTCGGGTGGCGTTGAAAAATGATGGCGTGGAGGGCGACGTAGTTGTCGACCGTAAGCATCATGGCGGGTATGACAAGGCGGTTTATGCATATGCACACGAAGATTTAGTCTGGTGGGAAGGCGAGCTAGGGTTAAAACTGACCAACGGAAAGTTTGGCGAAAATCTAACCACTTCAGGAGTAGATGTGACGCACGCGGTAATTGGTCAGCGCTGGGCCATCGGAAGTTCTATATTGGAAGTTTCACAGCCGCGCATACCGTGTCGAGTATTTGCCGGTTTTTGGAAAAGACCCACGCTAATAAGGGATTTTACGAAGGTCGGAAGACCCGGCGCCTATTTAAGAATTATCCAAGAAGGTGATATTGGCCCAGGCGATCCTATAGAGATAGTGCATAGCCCTTCTCACGGAATTACTATTTCAGATCTTTTTTTGGCTAAGAGTGGGGATCGTTCCCTCATTGCAGAGATCGCCAAAGTGCCTGAAATCTCACGATCAATTCGTGATTGGGCCGAAAAAGTTATGGCCTCAAACCATCAAGTAGAAGAGAGCGGCGATGAATAAGATCAGGTTAATTGGCGCAGATTGGTGCCCCGACTGCCGCCGCTCCAAGACTTTTCTTGGCCAACATCGAATTGCTTATGAATATGTGAATATGGAGCAGAACCCTGACGCCGCGGCCGAGGTTGAGCGCCTCAACGGCGGAAGGCGAATAATTCCTACCATTGTCTTTGCGGATGGTTCATTCTTGGTTGAGCCCAGCAACGATGAGTTGGCAGATAAATTAGAGATTACGCGAGCGGCGATGTCGGAGGGCTATGACGTGATTATCGCTGGGGGTGGACCGGCAGCGCTGACTACAGCGATTTATACCGCCCGCGAAAATCTGAAAACGTTAATTATTGAAAAATCTGCACTGGGTGGACAAGCGGGAATTACAGAACGCTTAGATAACTATCCAGGATTTCCCGAAGGTATTTCGGGCGCAGAATTGGCCGAGCGCTTTTCCCTTCAAGCAAAGAGATATGGCGTCGAGATGTTGCAGGCGGTGGCGGTGGAATCTTTTGAATCATCGGCAGCGGGTGTGTTGGTGCGGACTTCTACAGGGCAGTCTTTAGATGCCAGGGCCTTAGTGATTGCCACCGGATCTACCTATAGACGTACGGAGGCGGCTGGCGAAGCCGAGTTGATAGGTGCTGGTATTCATTTCTGTGCCACCTGTGATGGTCCCTTCTATAAGGGCGCAAAAGAGATTACCGTTATCGGGACCGGGAATTCTGGTCTGGAAGAAGGACTGTTCCTAACTCAATTCGCAGACCATGTTACGGTCATTGCTAATGGCAGAGAATTAACTGGATCTCGTCTGTTGCAAGAAAAGGTATTAGCGCACCCAAAAATGAAGGTCCGATACAGCGTGGAAGTCTTAAGTTTCAATGCAAATCCAGAGGGAAAACTTCACTCTCTCTCACTGAAAGATAAAGTAACGGACGAGATGAGCGAATATGAAACGCAAGGAGCATTCGTATTCATTGGGTTAGATCCAAACACAGGTTGGTTGCCAACCGAATTTGCAAAAGACAATCGCGGATTTGCTATTACGGACGCTGCTTTTATGACATCGATTCCGCGAGTCTTTGCCGCAGGTGATGTCAGAGGCGGTTCTACAAAGCAGTTGGCTTCAGCTGTGGGTGAGGGCGCAGCGGTGGCGATTCAGATCAGACACTTTCTAGATGCAAACTAACCTGCCTCTAATCCACGCTCCAAGTATCACCGCTATTTAACAATTTACCGATATCACCGGCGCCTTGTGCCGCTATAATTTCTCCGACCTGGCTATTTACCAATGAGCCGTAGCCGCTGCGTTCCACATCTCTAAATACGCCGACTGGAACATGATCTAGGGCTGAAGATGAAAGGCGAGATAACGCGAAGGCGTATGCGGGATCAGGGTTATGAGCATCGTGGACAACTAACTCACTCTCAGGAACTGAAGCGAGTTCAACAACTTTAAGTGAGGCGCCGGAGTGAACCAACCCATGCGTCTCGGACTTAATAGGTTGGCCGTGAACAAGTTGGAGAAGGGCCCCACCTTTAGTCTCTTTATCGGTAACCATGTCGAAGGCACCATCGTTAAAAATAGGGCAATTTTGATAAATCTCGATTAGCGCAGAACCCTTATGGGCAGTCGCAGCGCGAAGTGTCTCGGTTAGGTGTTTGCGATCGCTATCCACGGTGCGGGCTACGAAAGATGCTTCAGCGCCCAGGGCGAGGGAAATCGGATTAAAGGGTGTATCAAGGGAGCCCAAAGGCGTGGACTTTGTAATCTTTCCTTGCTCACTCGTGGGCGAATACTGACCCTTGGTGAGCCCGTAAATCCGATTATTAAAGAGGAGAATCTTTAACTCAATATTGCGACGTAGCGAATGAATTAGATGATTGCCACCGATCGATAGAGCATCGCCATCTCCAGTAACGACAAAGATGGTGAGATCTGGACGTGAAATTGCTAGCCCCGTAGCAATTGTTGGCGCGCGGCCATGGATGGAGTGCATCCCAAAAGTATTTAAGTAATAAGGAAATCTCGAAGAACAACCGATTCCGGAAATAAATACAATATTTTCACGCTCGATCCCGAGCTCTGGCAAGTATGACTGCATTGTAGAAAGTATCGAATAATCGCCACAACCAGGACACCATCTAACCTCTTGATCGGAGGTGAAATCTTTTTTGGTCAGAGTTATGTCAGCCATGAAGAACCTCCATCGTTGCCTCGACTATTTCCGAGGTAGTGAATGGCAAACCTCTTACCATGTTGTATCCAATTACGTCTTTCAAATATTGGGATCGTAACAGCATCGAGAGCTGGCCCAGGTTCATTTCTGGCACAATAACTTTGGAATACTTTTTGAGCACATCTCCAAGATTCCTCGGAAACGGATTGATGTAACGCAAATGTGCTTGGGCTATATGCTCGCCATTATTTCGTAACATCTCAACGGCTGACGCAATCGGACCAAAAGTCGAACCCCAACCAAGCAGTAAGACGTCGGCTTCACCTGTTGGATCATCAACGGCTAAATTCGGCACTTCGATCCCGGCGACCTTAGCCGCACGCGCTCGCACCATAAGATCATGGTTTGTGGCTTCATAGGAAATCTCTCCAGTCACGTCGGCCTTTTCTAAGCCGCCGATTCGGTGCTCGATCCCTTTGGTACCTGGAATTGCCCAGGGTCGCGCCAAGGTTTTGGGGTCTCGCAAGTATGGTTGGAAATTCTCCTGCGACTTGGCAAATTCAACGTGCAAATCAGGGAGAGAATCAACTTCTGGAATTTTCCACGGTTCTGATCCGTTCGCAATGTAGCCATCTGAAAGAATTATTACTGGCACTCGGTAAGTTGTGGCTATTCGGGCCGCCTCCATGGCAATTGCAAAGCAATCACTTGGCGAAGAAGGGGCGATTACCGCTACGGGGGACTCGCCATTTCGGCCAAACATGGCCTGTAGCAAATCTGCTTGCTCCGTCTTAGTCGGGAGCCCAGTGGAAGGTCCGCCACGTTGAACGTCAATGATGATCAGGGGCAATTCGAGCATAACGCCAAGCCCAATCATCTCGCTCTTTAGCGCAACTCCTGGACCAGAAGTGGTTGTGATTCCAAGGGACCCGCCGTAGGACGCGCCCAGAGCCGAACCAATAGCAGCGATTTCATCCTCTGCCTGAAATGAAATCACTCCAAACTTCTTGTGTTTTGAAAGTTCGTGCAAAATATCCGAAGCTGGCGTTATTGGATAAGAGCCGAGGAACAATTTGAGCCCGCTGCGTTGAGATGCGGCGATAAGCCCGTAAGCCATGGCCGTGTTTCCACTTATATTTCGATAACGCCCCGGTGGCATCTTGGCCGGCGCGATTTCATATGAGACCGAGAAATCTTCTGTGGTCTCGCCGTAATTCCATCCTGTGCGATACGCCAAAAGATTTGCTTCGAGAATTTCTGGCTTTTTCGAGAATTTAACTTTAAGGAAATTCTCTGTTGAAGCTGTTGGTCGGTGGTACATCCATGTCAACAAACCCAAAGCAAACATATTTTTTGAACGTTCGGCCTCTTTGCGAGACAAACTGAGTTGTGAGAGTGCAGCCACCGTTAACGAAGTGAGTGGTACAGCGTGAATCTTGTAACTCTCAAGTGAGCCATCTTCTAATGGGTTCTGCAGATATCCAACCCTGGTCAAGTTTCGAGTAGTGAACTCGTCTTTATCAACGATAATTGTGGCTCCGCGTTGCAGATCGCCAATGTTGGCTTTGAGCGCAGCCGGATTCATAGCCACCAAAATGTCAGGCGCATCGCCGGGAGTTTGCACGAGATGGTCAGCAAAGTGAAGTTGGAATGATGAGACGCCGAGCAAGGTCCCTTGTGGGGCTCGAATCTCAGCCGGAAAATTAGGCAGAGTTGAGAGATCATTTCCCAAACTTGCAGTATCCATTGTGAACCGGTCGCCTGTGAGTTGCATTCCATCCCCGCTATCACCAGCAAAGCGAATAGTTACTTGATTTAGCGACAGTACGGGCTTAGCCACGCGCTCATCTTGCCACTTTGAGAAGAAAAGAGAAGCTCCTTCGCCCAAATTCTCACCTTGTTCTAGATCACTTTTTTGGCTGTGGCACAGTGGTTTAATAGCCACTATGTCTAGCTCCCAAAGCTCCCCATTGGTGGGGCAGTTGGTTTCTATTCTGGGCCAAGAGGCAGTGCGGGCGGATCTAACTTCGCTAGAGGCGTACAGTCATGACGCTACCCCGCTCTTTCAGGGTCTGCCCGAAGTCATTGTCTCTCCCCGAGATACTCAAGAAGTGGCAGAGGTGGTGCGCTTCGCGGGTAAAACCCAGACTCCGATAATCGCTCGTGGCGCTGGCAGCAATCTCTGTGCAGCTACGGTTCCCTTGCATGGCGGAATTGTCATGAGCATGGTCAATATGAATTCGATTTTGGAAATATCTAAGTCAGAGATGTTGGCGGTCGTGCAACCTGGGGTAACTAATTTGGATTTGGATACGCAGGTGGGTAAAGAGGGGCTGATGTTCGTTCCCGATCCTGGCTCTCGCAGCGTTTCTACAGTTGGCGGCAATGTGGCTACAAGCGCCGGGGGCTTGCGTGGACTCAAATACGGAACGACCAAGAATTACATACTTGGATTAGAAGTGGTCCTTGGAAGTGGCGAAGTAATCAGGACCGGGGGACGTCTGGTAAAAGATGTCGCAGGCTATGACTTAACGCGATTGCTGGTTGGAAGTGAAGGAACTCTTGGAATCATCACTGAGATTACCGCCGCGCTAGTTGCACGTCCGCATGCTTCCAAATATGGAGTGGCTTATTTTGAGAGTCTCGGTTCAGCTTGCGCAGCTGTGGAAAGGATAATTTCACAGGGGATCTTGCCATCTACTTTGGAGTTTCTAGATAACACCTGCTTGGTGGCAGTTGAGGATTTTGCAAAGCTTGGTTTAGATACCCAGGCTGGCGCACTACTCCTCTTTGGCGATCACGGAGACTCAGAGGTTATAGAACCTGTCGTTGAAAAAATGGCAGCACTTTGTAATGAAGTTGAGGGTTGCAGAACAGTTACGTTGGCGCAAAACGTGGCAGCAGCAGAGGCGTTGCTCTATGCCAGACGTTGCTCACTTCCTGCCCTTGCCAGGTTAGGCACGCTTTCCATTCTGGAAGATATCGCTGTCCCGCGAAATCGAATGGCGATAACCACAGAGCGGATCGAATTAATCGCTCAAAAATATGGGCTAAGAGTTGGAACTTTTGGTCACGCTGGGGATGGAAATCTGCATCCAACGATAGTTTTGGATAAGGATGATCTACCCCAAGTTCGCAAAGCGGAGCTTGCCATGGGCGAGATTTTTGCACTGGCATTGGAGATGGGCGGAACCATTACAGGAGAGCATGGCGTTGGAAGCGCCAAATTGCCCTATCTGGAAGCGCGTTTAGGCCGAGAGCAGATGGCGCTGCAAAGAGCAATAAAGTCTGTCTTTGATCCTCATGGAATCTTGAATCCGGGCAGGCTGGGTTCGTGAGGGAAGAATTTACAAAATCAAAGTTGGACCGTTGTATTTCTTGCGGTTATTGTCTGCCCGCTTGCCCCACATATCAATTGACCGGGGCCGAAGAGTCATCCCCTCGAGGTCGAATTACTCTGATGAGAGCTGTTCAAGATGGGCGACTTCCTAAAGAAAACTTGTTGGCGGAATCGAGCTTCTGTTTAGGTTGTCGAGCCTGTGAGCCAGTTTGTCCTGCAGGGGTTGAGTATGGCGTGCTATTGGAAGAGATGCGCGAGATGACTTGGCAGGGGCGCCATCGCCCACTTATTGTGCGGGCGCTTTTTCTGGCCGTGCAATCACAATGGCGGATTCGCATTCTCGGGCTTTCTTCTCCAGTGGCGCGCTCGCGCCGGGCCGATCCAAATCTAAATCTGTTGCTGGGCTGCTTTGAGCGCCGCCTCTTTCCGAAAGTGAGTCGCACCGTTGCGAAAATTGCTCCCGAAGTTTCGGTGACACCTGCCCAAGGTTGCTGCGGTGCACTGCACGCTCACAATGGAGAATTGAAAAAAGGGCAAGCAATGGCACGGGTGCTTGGAGAGAAGTTGCCAGGAGTCATTTTGACTACGGCGGGTGGTTGCGCAGCACACATATCGGCGACTATTGGTAAAGAGAGAGTGCAAGAGTTTTCGCAATGGTGGGTCATGAAGGAGGCCGATCTATCTCCCATCGTACGGCAGGGCAAAAAAATTCGCGTCGGATTCCAAGATTCGTGTCATTTACGGAATGGATTGGGGGTATTTAAACAGCCGCGCCAGATATTGGAACAAATCAGCGAGTATGTGGAGATTCCTAATGCATCCGGATGTTGTGGCGCTGCGGGTAGCTATTCTTTATTACAGAGGAGCAATAGTCGCAAAGTTGTGGCGCAGAAAGTCGAGGACATTAAAGATCTAAATCTAGATTATTTGGCGACTGTCAACCCAGGATGTACACGGCAATTGGCCACTTCGTTAAAGCGAGCCGGGCTCAAAACAAAAGTTGTACATATCTCCGAATTAGTCTCGCTAGCCAAGGGATGAATTAAAGATGAGATCATCACTGATTAAGGCCATACCCTTTTTGCTAATCGCCAGTTTGACGGCTGTTGGTATGGGGACTTCGCGGGCGGCGGAAGTCACTTTCCCGGGGGATCGCCCCTTCACCGTCATCGTCCCAGACTCATATAGCAAATCCAGGGCGGCGCCTTTGATTCTCGTTCTGCATGGCTACACATCTAGCGGCGATCAGACAGAGGAATACCTTAAGTTGACCGCAGTCGCGAAAACGCGCGGAATTCTCTACGTACATCCAGACGGGACCAGGGATGGAAGTTCAAACCGATTCTGGAATGCAACACCGGCTTGTTGCAATTTTTACCAGAGCAAGGTTGATGACGGGGAATACCTGTTGAGCATCATAAATGCCGTTTCAAAGAAATATAACGTTGACCAAAAGAGAATTTATGTGATGGGGCATTCCAATGGGGGATTCATGACCCATCACATGGCATGTATGTACGCGGATCGAATCGCAGCGGTGGCAAGTTTCTCGGGAGCGACCTACTTCAATTCGGCTTCATGTAAACCTAGTAAACCGATAAGCGTTTTACAAATTTGGGGAACCGATGATGAAACTATTTCCTATAACGGCGGGCAGATATTTAACAATAGCTATCCAGGCGCACTTGCGACAATTTCGGCTTGGGCGAAATTAGATAAGTGTTCTGCCAAATTGATTAAGACATCTCAGAAATTAGATTTGGAAGCAAAAATTAGTGGCGCCGAATCAGCAGTGGCGTACTATCATGGATGCTCTGCCAAGACGCGAGTTGAATTATGGACCATCAAGGGCGGGCGGCATGTGCCTGACCTTGCCGATGGCTTTGCGAGCAAAGTAGTCGACTTTCTCCTAGCCCATCCTAAAATTTGATTAGATAATCGGTCCAGGCGCCAATCTTTCTTCGACAACCTGACCGTCGATTTTTCTGATTAGATAGGCAGCTGGCCCGCTTTTGAGATCGGTGGTCGGCTTATCTGAAATCACCTCAGTGGCAACTTCGTTTTCGTAGAGAATCCCAACACCGTCATCGGTGGCATATATCGTCTTAAAAATCTCGTCGACCACCATCTGATGGGCCATGGGACGACGTTGCGCTTCGCTGTCGTAATGCACGGCGTTGCCGAAAGGAAGGAGCGCTAAACCATTGGTTACCGGACGCAACTTTACCCCAAAGGAATCAGTTGGTCCTCCTTCGTGCCAGCATATTGATCCAGCGCTAACACCTCCCAGAACTACTCCACTTTCATAGGCTTGCCGGAGCGCCAAATCCACTTCGTGTAATTTCCATAGGGCTAGCAAGTTGGCCACCGAGCCTCCACCAACCCATATGACATCTGAATTCAGTATTTGATCCGTTATTGGGGCGTTGGGTTGGGTAAAGAGTTGAAGATGGGTTGTGGTGCATGCAGTCTCGCTCATTGAAGCGTAAGAACGTGCTAAGTAGCCGGGGTTATCACCGCTTGCCGTCAAAAGAAAACAAAGGCGTGGACGTTCCTTCTGGGTGAGCTCGAGCATACGAAGAAGCGTCTTTCCTGGCTTCATGACATCCCAAAGGTCGGTGGAAGTAAATCCTCCGCTGGTAGCCATAATTCTGCGCACGCCCATTTGTCACTTTCTCTCCATTGAAATTTTGTGCAACTTTATCTCATACGGTGGTAGCGTGGCGGTTAACTAATGGAGGGTGCAAATGCACTTCTGGGCATGGCTAGCGCTAGCTGGAATATTTGTAGTTTTAGA
The DNA here is from genome assembly GCA_025354785.1 of Actinomycetes bacterium. Lineage (GTDB taxonomy): Bacteria > Actinomycetota > Actinomycetes > Nanopelagicales > Nanopelagicaceae > QYPT01. The sequence continues at coordinate 17,088 of JANXME010000161.1, forward strand.
AATTCTTACCATGAGCTTGATATTTGCTTCCTTCGCTTTGGCTGCCTTGATTGGCGCACTTGCGGCCGCGCTTTGGAGCCATTCGGTCGTTCAATGGTTGGGCTTTGCCGTAGCAGCCATCCTTACTTTGGCAATTCTTCGCCCCTTTGCCAAGAAATATCTCTTCAATAAATCTACAGATAGCAAGACTGGTTTTGCCGCTTTAGTCGGCACTTTAGGAGTGACAATTTCGGAGATTTCACCATCTGGCGGACAGATACGTTTTCATGGAGAAACTTGGAGCGCTCGCACAGAGAGCGGCATAATACCGGCATCCAGCAAAGTTCTTATTGATGATATCGATGGCGCTGTAGCAATTGTAAGTCCAACAAATTCAATACCTAATTGATTTTCTAACCGTTAAGGAGTGAGAGCATGACTGGATATATTGCACTAGGGGTCTTGCTACTAATTTCTGTTGTTATCGTCACTGGGGCAATAAAAATTATTCCCCAAGCAAACGCCGGAATCACCGAACGGCTTGGTAAATATCACCGTACTTTGTTACCTGGCTTAAATCTAATATTGCCAGGGATCGATCGATTACGACCCTTGGTGGATTTAAGAGAGAAAGTGGTCTCCTTTCCGCCACAGCCAGTCATCACTGAAGACAACCTGGTGGTTAATATCGATACAGTAATCTATTTTCAAGTGACAAATGCTAAATCCGCAGTTTATGAAATTGAAAATTACATTCAAGGAATTGAACAGTTGGTAGTAACAACCCTGCGTAATTCCGTTGGCGGACTTGATCTAGAAAAAGCCTTGACCTCCCGCGATCATATAAACGCAATTCTTCGGGGAGTCCTAGATGAAGCGACTAGCAAATGGGGCGTCCGAGTAAATCGGGTGGAGATCAAAGCGATTGAACCGCCACCCAGCGTGCAGGAATCGATGGAAAAACAGATGAGAGCCGATCGCGATAAGCGTGCCGCAATACTTACCGCCGAGGGCGAGAAGCAGAGTCAGATCTTGAACGCTGAGGGAGCCAGGCAGGCCGATATTTTGCGCGCGGAAGGTGAAGCGCAGGCGGCAGTTATTCGCGCGGAAGGTGAAGCGACGGCTATCGCCAAAGTCTTTAAAGCGATCCACGATGGTGATGCGGATGAAAAGGTGCTGGCCTACAAATACTTGGAACAGTTGGCGGTTATTGCCAATGGCAACGCCAGCAAGGTGTGGGTCATCCCCGCTGAATTTTCGGGAACTGTAGCAACCATCGCTCGCGCCTTTAAAGATAACGGGAATTAGAGGTAATTAATAAGGAGGAACTAGCGCTGCTAATTTGGCGCTAACTACGGTCGCTCCACCTGTCTTGTTCAAAATCATTACGCTGGAAATTGTGGCGCCAGCTGGTAGGTCCATTGCACAGATTCCTATAAATGGAATTGTCTCCGAGGGCTCCAATTTAAGGTTGAGTTTGGGTTGGCAATAGTACTGGCCAAAGTAAATCGGGTAGGCCACGGCCTTTGGATCTGCTGGGCCAAATATCTCTCCCTTTGACGTCTCAAAATAGGGAATGCCCTTAAAAACTTGGTCTCTATCGGTCTTGTTTTTGATGCTAATTAAAAGGTGGCAAATGCGAAGCCGGCAAATGAAGGGGGTTCGCGGGTTATCAATCTGAAGTCGAAAGATCGCATTGGACTTGTTATCTACCCGGGTTTGCAGGAAATTCGTAATCTCTTTACTTGCACTTGCGGCAATCGCAATGAAAAGAATGAGATAAAGCAATTTTTGAAAAGGGTGGCGCTTCCAAATATGTCTTAAACGAGTTCCAAAAGTTCTATCTGGAATTCGACTTCCAGGGTTTATTTCGTTTCGGACAACCGCGTCGCAATTTCGACAGTAGTAAGCGTTCTCCTCAATTTTGCTTCGGCAATTTGCGCAGAGCCATGATTGGTCCTTGGACTTCACTTATACTTCACTTTATCCTTCGCTTCAGAGAGAGAGCGCCTGCGCCAAGCAGAGCGATGAGGAAGATTGCAATAATTGCAAAGTCAGTTGCAAATCCACCTGTACCAGAGATTATCTTTCGCGTCGCGTCGATCGCATAAGTTAACGGTAAAAAATTGGAAATTATTTCCAGCAGGCGCGGCATGCTTGCTCGCGGAGCCAATAGTCCGCTAAGTAGTAGTTGTGGAAGCAGAATGGCGGGCATAAATTGCACCGCTTGAAATTCGGTTTTGGCAAAAGAGCTGACGAATAGCCCCAGGGCCATACCAAGTAGGGCATCTAGCACTGCGATGGCGATGAGCGACAGTTGCGAACCGGCTATCTGAAGACCCAGAGGTCCAATGGCAAAACTGGTAACTATTACCGCCTGAACCAAAGCTGCCCAGCCAAAAGCTTTGGCGTAACCGAGAATAAACTCCAATTTAGTTAGCGGCAGAATCAGAAGTCTTTCCAATGTGCCGGAGGTGCGCTCCCGAAGTGTGGCAACGCTGGTAATTAAGAACATTATTAGCAGGGGGAAGACGCCCAACGCTGATCCCGCGATCGACTGGAATGATTGGGGTTGCCCTTGATATACATATTTCAGAATAGTCATTAGGAAAATAGGGGCCATGATCATCAAAGCAATAGAGCGTGGGTCATGGCGCAACTGTTGGAGAATCCTTAGCGCGGTCGCCCAAATCCGACGAATACTCATTGATCGGCCACTAATGAAATAAATACTTCTTCCATCTCTTCTTTTCCCGTGCGAGCCTTGAGTTCGGATGGCGTCCCCTGTGCCAGAAGTGCGCCATCGCGCAGCAGGAGCAGGGAGTCGCAGCGATCGGCTTCGTCCATTACATGGCTACTGATTAGAAGAGTCTTGCCTTCATCGGCCAGACGATGGAAAAGTCCCCAGAGTTCTATGCGAAGCAACGGATCAAGGCCAACAGTAGGTTCATCGAGGACTAAAAGATCGGGTTTTCCAAGGAGCGCGGTAGCCAGTGCCAATCTGGTCCTCTCGCCCCCCGACAACGATGCGGCTAATTGATTTCTATTTTTGCCAAGATCCACTAGATCTAATATTTCCTCAACCGAAATTTGTGACGTCCCCAGGACCTTCGCAAAATATTTCAAATTTTCTAGACAAGTTAGATCCGGATAAATGCTGGCGCTTTGAGTCAGATATCCGATTCGGTTTCTGAGTAGCTTTGAGCCCGCGATCAGATCTAGTACTAGGATCTCGCCACTTGTTATTTCCTGCACGCCGACCAAGCTTCTAAATATGGTTGTTTTGCCACTGCCACTAGGTCCCAAAATCCCTGTGATACGACCCTTCTCAATTTCAAAAGATAATTCAGGAACAATTACTTTGCCCGAACGCACAATGCGTAACTTCGTGACGCAAATACTTGATGGCACGAAACGAGGTTACTCCTTAATTCCAGCCTCCTAGAATTGCTCCCATCAGAATTAAATTGAGAACGTCGTTTGAAACCTCTATCGCCCATACGCGGAAGCCTTGCCCTCCAAAGAGGCGGTGCCCCAAGGAGGAGGCCGCTGCGATCCCCACGCCGACGACCAATCCGACTACCGCCCCTTTTGCAATATTTGGTCGGCTAACCCCGGTAAGGATTATCGCCATCGCTATGGCCTGCACAAATTGTGAAGCAAAAGTTGAGCCAAAAATAATTCCCATATTCATGCCGTTTCCCGGCACTTCACTTTCCGAGCGTCCCATTGCTTTCGACCATGCGGGGTAGAACGTTTTTGGTCCAAACCAAATAGCCCCACTTGCGATTCCCACTAGGGCGCTAACCAGGACTGCAACCCAGTGAACATTTGTAATATCCATTTTTACTCCTTACGGTGAGTTCTGCTCTGAGGTTAGCGCCTAGCTTGCGCTTTTAGGCCTAGCTCCGCGCGCCAATTGTCGAGGCCATAGTCCTGGCACCCCCAATTCGTCGGCGGCGTTCAACGCCCATCTGGGGTTTCGCAGCATCGCACGCCCCAACATCACAGCGTCCGCCTTACCCGTTTCGATGATTTCTTGCGCCTGCGCCGGCTCAGTTATAAGTCCTACTGCCGAGGTGGAAATCTTGGCATCAGCGCGGATGGCGCTTGCTAGTTCTACTTGATAGCCCGGGGCAACGGGAACCTGAGCGTTATGGACGAGTCCTCCGGAAGAAACATCGATTAAGTCCACGCCCAGCTCCTTCAACTCAGTGGCCAGCAGAATTGATTGCTCGATCTCCCAACCTGCGCTCATCCAATCGGTGGCTGAAATTCTGACAAAGAGTGGAGTGCCCGTTGGAATTACGGAGCGAACTTTTGAAACTACTTCGCGCAAGAAGCGAGTGCGCGCCGCAAAAGAGCCGCCGTATTGATCGGTACGAAGATTGGAAAGTGGCGAATAAAATTGGTGGAGTAGGTAACCATGAGCGGCATGTATTTCTATTACATCAAAACCAACTTCTACTGCGCGCTGGGCCGCAAGGCCAAAATCCTCCACCAGATTCTCGATTTCCAAGATTGCAAGTTCGCGAGGAGTCGGCATATTGTTAAAGGGGATTGGACTTGACGAAACACTCTGCCATCCGCCGTTGCTCGAATCGGCAATAGTAAAACTCGCGGCGGGCTCCAATACCGATCCCTTGCGCCCAGCATGGGCCAATTGAATCCCAATTTTTGCCCCCATTGAATGGGCGCCCTCGATAATTGGTTTGAGCGCTTGGGCATGAAGGCCGCTCCAAATACCCAAACAGGATGTGGAGATTCGCCCTTCCGGAACGATTCCGGTTGCTTCTACAAAAATAAGCCCCGCGCCGCCCGACGCAAGCGAAGCGTGATGCATTAAATGCCACGGCTGAACGAGTCCTTCAACGGCGGAGTATTGGCACATTGGGCTAACCCATGTTCGATTGGGAATCGTTAAATCGCCTATTTTGAGGGGCTGAAAAAGGTGCATAATTGGCTCTCTTTTTGGTAGTTCTCGGGCGTTCAATTCTTCTGATATCCGACATCGTCACATTTGACAGATCATTTTCACGATACTCAGACCAGCCAACTGTTACTGAATCGTTATGCGTTTTTGAATAGTCTGACCTATTTATTACCATCCTTGTCGAATACGGTTACAGCATCCTAATTCTGGTTTGGGCGCCTATCGACGTCCGATAAGAATTTAGATCATGCGCACCAATATGCGCACGCTATTCCATACCTTCAGCTGAAGAGAAACGGAAAACCGAATGTCAGAACAAACTCTAAATGGCGACGTATCGCGTCGTTCAGTTCTTAAAGGCGCCGCGGCGGGCGCCGGTGTAGTTGCCGCCGGTGGTTTTCTTAGTGCAGGTGCCGGCGCGGGTGCCGCATCAGCCGCCGGAAAAACCGTAAGCGTTGGCTCCAACCAATCAGATCCAGCAGCCCGCAAGAGCGATACGGCTTGGGTAGCCGCTGCCACTAAGGCTGGTTTCGATGTCAAGTTGAATACAGTCGATCACAACACTTTCCAGAACCAGATCAACTCATATCTGCAGGGAACCCCTGACGATGTATTCACCTGGTTTGCTGGCTATCGTATGCAATTCTTCGCATCTAAAGGCCTCTCCACCGATATTTCAGATGTTTGGTCGAAGATTGGCAAGGATTTCACTAAGGGTTATAAGACCGCTTCAACCGGGCTAGATGGAAAGCAGTACTTCGTTCCAACTACTTGGTATCCATGGGCCGTTATGTACCGCAAGTCAGTCTTTAAGGCTGCTGGTGTAGATCCTGCCTCAATCGTTACATGGGCCGACTTCATCAACGCCTGTAAGGTCTTTAAATCTAAGGGACTTACCCCAGTAGCACTTGGCGACAAGGGTGGCTGGGAAGCAATGGGTACCTTCGACCTCTTCAACATGCGTACCAATGGTTACAAGTTCCATGTTGACCTAATGGGCGGTCGTGCCTCATGGGGCGATGCTCGCGTACAGAAGACCTTCACCAACTGGCAGTCGATGTTCCCCTACCAGAACTCCAACACGCTAGATCTTGAATGGTCAGATGCCGCGCAGCTCGTTCTGCAGAAGAAGGCTGCGATGCAGATCATGGGAGCTTTCCATGCATCTATCTACACCGATGCCGCTGACTTGGCAGACCTTGCTTTGTTCCCATTCCCTGAAATCAACAAGGCTAATCGTCGCAATGCAGTTGACGCTCCAATTGATGGCTACATGCTTTCTAAGGGCGCTTCCAAGAATCTTGCAAATGCCAAGGCTCTCGCTACCTTTATTGCCAGCACTGACTATGCCAACGCAGTATTGAGCGTCGCACCTACCGCTCTCTTTGCGAACAGCAATATGCCAGCCTCTGACAATGCCTTTGTACGTCAGCAAGTTGAACTCGTTAAGAGCTCTAAGTACATCGCGCAGTTCCTTGACCGCGATACTCGCCCAGACTTTGCCGGCCCAATCGTTGGACCTGCAATTCAGAGCTTCTTGAAGAATCCATCTGACAAGGCGAAGATTGCTGCAAACTTGGCTAAGCAATGGGATGCATTGCCACCAGCCTAAAGCGGTGACAGACTTCCTATCTTGATGTCATCTACTGGAACAGAACTGACGGCGGCGGGGGCGAAAGCTCCTCGCCGCCGTCGGCGTTCCAACTTCACCAAAAAAGATCGAACTGTTCTTTTTGGTCTGGTTGGAATTCCGACGATACTGCACGTTCTCTTCGTATGGATCCCGGCGATCCTGACAGTCTTGCTTTCATTTACTTTCTGGAACGGCATTGGTGGAATCAAAGAGATTCACTGGGCAGGTTTCCAAAATTACACTCAGATTTTTAGCCTTTACGAGGCTTTTCCTAAGGCTCTTCGAAATAACGCGCTCTGGCTTGGCTTCTTTGCGCTAATTCCTACTCCACTTGGAATTCTGCTTGCATATTTTATCGATAAAAATTTAAAGGGCAGTAAATTTTATCAAACTGCATTTTATCTACCGATGGTGCTCTCGCTGGCAGTAACTGGAATCGTTTGGGATTACATTTTCCGCACAAACGGCTTGGTTAACTCTCTGATGGGAGATACCAGTGTCGAGTCAGCGACTTCCTGGTTCGGTGATCCGAATAAAAATATTTGGGTAGTACTCGGGATCGCGTCGTGGCGCCATATCGGTTATGTCATGCTGCTTTATTTAGCAGGTATGAAAGCTGTGGATCCTTCGCTACACGAGGCCGCAGGTATAGATGGAGCTTCCGACTGGTACACCTTTAGAAAGGTCGTCTTTCCATCACTGCGTCCTGTAAATGTAATCATCATCGTAGTGACAGTGATCGACTCGCTGCGAGCCTTCGACCTGGTCTTTATTATCAACCGAGGCAGAAATGGGTTGGAACTACTCGGCGTATTAGTTTATGAGAATATTTTTGGAGAGTCCTCGCGAATTGGCTGGGGCGCAGCTCTGGCCACCATGCTCTTTTTGATGTCAATAATTCCGATTATGGTCTATCTATATCAGACCTTTAAGGCGGAAGAGTAATGGTAACTAGCAAAAAGACTGCTCTCGCCCACAGCATTACGACAGTTATCCTGACTGTTATTGGAGCGCTTTGGTTGGTTCCGATCCTTTGGACTATGTATCAGTCGTTGCGTCCTTACGGTGAAGTTCTAAAATTTGGCAGCTTTAGTTTGGCCAAAACTATCAACTTTAATAATTACTACACCGCTCTGGTGCAGTCCCAAATGTGGCGATATTTTATTAATGCGGTTGTGGTTGCCCTGCCTGCGGTTATCCTTACGCTTTTCCTAGCGTCGATGGTGGCATTCGTAGTTAGTCGCTATTCCTTCCGATTTAACATTCCATTGCTCATGCTCTTTACAGCCGGAAATTTACTGCCTGCACAACTAGTTTTCATTCCGCTATATCGAATTTATCTGTCGATCCCGGTTCCGCATTTCATAAATGAAAATGGGGTTCTTTACGACACACAACTTGGTTTGATTCTTATCCATGTTGCTTTCCAGATGGGGTTTGCCACTTTCGTTCTGAGCAACTATATGAAGACAATCCCGAAGGAGATCAGCGAGTCGGCGCTGGTTGATGGCGCTTCGGTTTGGATTCATTACAGTCGAATCATGTTGCCTTTGTTGCGTCCCGCCCTGGCATCTTTGGGCGTACTGATGACAACTTGGATCTATAACGATTTCTTCTGGTCGGTCGCGCTCCTAAAGACTGGTAATAAGCGCCCAATAACTGCGGCTCTAAATAACTTGCAGGGAGAATTCTTTAAGGATTACAACCTGTTGGCCGCTGGCGCGACGATGGCATTTATTCCGACACTGATCGTATTCTTTGCGTTGCGTAGACAATTCGTTGCTGGACTGACTCTGGGTTCGACTAAGGGCTAAAGAGCGAATTTTGCAAATCTACGGGTAAGTTGCTGGTATGAGGTTGCCCCGTATGAAGTTACTAATAAAACTCTTCTCCTGGATCGGCATGGCACTTCTACTCCCCATGAGTTCGGCACAGGCCCATGCCCATCTTGTATATTCCAACCCGGCCGCCGGAGCGGTTCTGGCCGCTTTGCCTGCCGAGATTTCCCTGGCATTTGATGATCCATTAATTAGCATTGCTGGCAAGGTAACCAATGTAATTATCGTGAAAGACGCCATTGGTAATGAAATTTCAACGGGAGAATCGATAACCGATGTTAGATTCGTGCGCGTCGGGCTAGCTGGCAAAGCTGTAACCGGAGCTATATACGTGACTTGGCGAGTGGTGGCTGAAGATGGACACCCGCAAGAGGGCGCTTTTACTTTTTCAATTTCCGATACGTCGACCCCAGCTACGGTGATCAGCGCGCCGATTTCGGCGGTGCCAGAAAAGCGAAAGTTTAACGGGGTACTGGTATTTGTTCTTACCCCCATTGCATTCGCCTTACTTTATCTAGCCCGACGAAAGTGGGTTCGGTGAGCCATCCAGATGTAATCGTGATCGGAGCTGGGGTGGTTGGGGTTGCCTGCGCTTTTGAGTTGAGTAAGGCCGGCCTCAAAGTATTGGTAATTGATAAGGGGGCAATCGCGGGCGGCACAACGGGTGCGGGTGAAGGTAATATCTTAGTTTCGGATAAAGATATTGGCCCCGAATTGGAATTGGCGTTGCGATCTCGCGAGAAATGGTTTGAAATTTCCGAAGAGATTGGCGGGGGATTTGAATTAGAGGCCAAAGGAGGCATTGTCGTAGCCAATACATCGACGGGGGCAGATCAATTGCACTCCCTAACGGCACGCCAAAAAAAGGCGGGGCTCTTTGTCGATGAACTGGACGCAGCGGCTTTGCGCGCTGCCGAACCATTTATCTCACCGGAATTTGAAAGTGGATTTCTTTACTCCCAAGATGCGCAATGTCAACCAATGTTGGCTACCGCTTTAATGTTGCGAAAATTTCGCTCGATGGGAGGTGAAGTTCTGTCCCATACCAAGGTGGTTGGGATCGAGAGCGACAATGGGGGGGTGAAGGCCGTAGTTACAACAGGAGAGACTTTCCCCTGTCGTGCGGTTGTAAATGCAGGTGGAACTTGGGCCAAGGAAATAGCCGTTTTGGCTGGGTCAGATTTGCCGATTTCACCACGCAAGGGGTTCATTCTGGTCACCCAGGCAGCGCCCAATTTAATTCGCCATAAAGTTTATGATGCGGACTATGTAACGAATGTGGTAAGCGCAGATGAGGGGCTACAGACCAGCGCGGTGGTCGAAGGCACAAAGAGTGGGACGATATTGATTGGCGCCAGCCGAGAGCGAATCGGCTTTGATCACTCTTTGAATATTGCTATTTTGCGAAAGTTAGCCGCTCAAGCGATTGAAATATTTCCGGTGTTGTCGAAAATACAGTTATTGCGCGTTTATCATGGTTTTAGGCCATATGCGCCAGATCATCTCCCAGTTATCGGAGAAGACGCCAAGGTTAAGGGCTTGTGGCATTGCGCCGGACATGAAGGGGCAGGAATAGGTCTCGCTCCTGCCAGCGCGGAGATAATTGCGGCTCAGATTCTTGCGAACTCTGCCTTTATGAATGCGGCACCGTTTTCACCCAACCGCTTCTCTAGCGAATTTCCGGAGCCTCAATGAACGAAGTAACCCCACCGCGCGAGAAATTTACCTTCACCTTCGATGGGAAATCGATCGAAGCTTATTCGGGTCAAAGTGTGGCAGCGGCAATTTTGAACCAAGGCTCACGGATCCTGCGCCAGAGCCGGATCGCCGATAAGCCGCGCAGTGTTTTTTGCGGCATCGGAATTTGCTTTGACTGTTTAGTCGTTATTGAGGGAATTTCTAATCAACGATCATGTTTAGTGCCGGCCCAGCCAGGGTTACGTGTTGAAATTCAAATCGGAAGTGGCGAGTTTGTTCTTCCAGAAATTGGTGGAAATTGATTACGGTTGTTGGGGGTGGTCCGGCCGGAATGTCGGCGGCGCTGGCCGGTGCCCGCGCCGGAGCAAAGGTACGGCTGATCGAAAGCGGCCCCAGGCTCGGAGGTCAGTATTGGAGACATCTACCCGAAGATGGGCCAGATGGCTGGAGTGGTCAATCCATTTTGAATTCGGCGTATCAGCAAGGTTATCTGCTGCGCAGCCAAGTATTGAGCCATCCCAGTATTGAAGTTCTCTGTAGCACGCAAATATGGAGCGCGGTTCGCGAAGGTAACACTATTGCATTGCATGTATTGGAATCTGGGGTTACACGGACCTTAGAGACTCGCTCGCTGATTTTGGCAACTGGAGCCTACGACAGAACTTTGCCATTTCCAGGATGGGATATACCAGGGGTTATGACACCTGGCGGGGTCCAGGCTTTACTGAAAGGTTCAAACGTTCTGGCGGGCAAGAGAATTGTCCTAGCGGGAAGCGGACCCTTTTTGCTCCCGGTTGCAGATGGCTTAGCTAAATCAGGTGCAGAAATTGTGGCTCTAGTTGACGCTAATTCGTCTAGAAAATGGAGTTCGCATCTTGGAGTGGTGATTAGGAATTTCACAAAGATAAGAGATGGGCTCCAATATTTACTTTCCTTGGCATCGCATCATATCTATTTGAAGGGTAGCCGTGCGGTTATCTCGGCTCACGCTGGACTTGATGGAACTTTGGAATCGGTTGTGATTGCAAAG
>JANXME010000172.1 GCA_025354785.1 Actinomycetes bacterium
GGCCGGTTTTATATCCCTGTGCACGATCCCGCGCTCGTGAGAGTAAGCCAAAGCGGCCAAAATACCTTCTCCAATTTCAAGGACACGGTCTAATGAAAGGCTCTTGCCTCCATGAATTATTTCGCGCAATGTATGTCCAGAGACCAACTCCATAACGATGTAAGGAGCTGGTACCTCTCCGGAGTCATAAACCGCAACGATCCCTGGATGGTTTAGCCCAGCTGCGGCTAACGCCTCCTTTCTAAATCTTGCGACAAAAGAAGGGTCGCGCGCCAAGTCGCTACGCAGAACCTTTATTGCAACTTCACGGGAAAGCCTTTCATCATCGGCGATAAAAACATCTGCCATTCCTCCGGTACCGATCATCTCACCAAGACGATAACGGCCGCCTAGTAATTTACTCATCGAGAGCGGCTCCTAGATATGCACTTAATTCATTACCGTGGCCTGCAGTCAAATCCGCAATAAGAACTGTTACATTATCTGGCGCACCGGCAGCAAAAGCGGCGTCAATCAAATAAGTCAGCGCCTTATCTTTATCGGCAAATTTCATCCCCGCCTTAATTATCTTCTCGGTCACAAAGCCATATAGTCCATCACTACAGACCAAAAAGCGATCTTTAGGAGCAACGTCAAAGATTTCCAGCACCGGGGTGATTTCACTTTCACCCATCAGCGCCTGAGTTAAAAATGACTTTTGGGGGTGTTCCGCGGCCTCCTCTGGAGTAACCGAACCTTGGTCTAGTAGCTCCTGCAACACTGTGTGGTCACGACTAAGTTGCAAAAGCTCATTATCTCGCAGTCGATAACATCGTGAATCTCCAATATGCAATAAGGCTGCTTTGTTTTCGCCGCTAGATTTAAAAAGAGCCAAGGCGCTCAAAGTCGTACCCATGCCCGTTAATTCCTCATTGGTCTTGACTGTTCGGCTTATCTCTTCATTAATGCTTTCCAAGGAGTTTAAAAGGAGATCATCAAAGGAGTCTGGATCAATCGCCTCAGATCGCAGCACCGGGGCAAGTTGACCGAGAATTTTGATGGCTATTGCCGATGCGATCTCGCCTCCGGCATGTCCTCCCATTCCATCAGCGACGGCAATTAAATGAGAGCCCGTGAAAGCGCTATCTTCATTCCCAGATCGAATTAACCCAGTAACCGAGCGCGCGACAACGGAGAAACTTGTGCCCATCGCCTCGCCCTTCTACTGAAACTTTGAAAATAGCTCTAGTTTGTGAACCTACTGGCTAGCCTAACGGAGTAACTCTCTGGCTGAAATATGGCTTAGGAATCTAATCTTTCACAAATTCAAATAAGCCGCCACCTGACCAGTATGACAATTGGTAGCCAATACCCGGTCCTAATAAATGTCCGCCGTTGGCCTGCGCGTAATTTTCGGCGAACGCTTGGGTATTGCAGATAAATATTCGATCTGGAACCTTTTTGGTTGGAGGGTTCTTAACTACCCATGCCCAATCCACGTAAGCGGCATCAATGGATAAGTAGGCACCATTCCAGGATGAGAGAAGTCCATCGCGGCAGAAGAAACGATTCGAGTTTGGAAGGAGCGGCTGCAATACTTTCGCCACGTTCGTGTATGAGGGCAAATATTGGGCTTCAACCTGCATACCTTTCAGAGCCCCTTCAGTAATTTGTTCGCGTACTACTTTATGCAGATCTAGATACATAACGCTAGATGCCAATAAGGCTGGTACTACCAAGGCCCCAATAATCGCATTAACTCCATCTCTAGAGACAAAATTAGAAAGGCAGAAAGGAATAAGCACCATAAACAGAGGCGCTGCCCACCACAAATGGTAGACATCCGCGAGGGGATAAAATTGAACCAAGAAAGGCAGCAGGAGCAGAAGTATGCTCCCCAGGATCGCTAGCTCGCTTCGACGCTTTTGTTGTGCCAGAGAAGTTACAAATCGCGAAGGCTCATTCTTAAGGCCCAGCGCTCTTAGAACCTTCCTAGAAGTCACACCAAGAAAATTCTCACCTGCGATTAGGGGATGTAAGAAGTCGTTTGAGAAGAGAAAGATTATTGCGAAGAAGCCTAATACTAGGGAGAGAAAGACGGAGGTAAAGAGAAACGAAATGCTCTGTACGTCCCATAGGGCGCGAAAAGTGTCAATACGGTTGAGTTGGGCAGAGTTGCTCCAATTTCCAAAATAGGAAGCGCCAGCCATGAATATTGCCACTAGGGCGATTATCAGCACTCGGCCATTTTTCGCCAACCTACGCCATCCAATTACCGCAGTAAACAGTAGAGCAATTGTGGGTATTGAGGCCAGAACATAATAGATTTTGACAAAAGTCCAATTGAATACATACAAATATTGTTTCTGTGGCCCAACAATAATCTGATCTACAAAGCTAGTCAGAGAATCTGTATAGAAGAGAATTGCCAAATATCCGCCAGTAAATACTAGGAAGCTAGAAAAGAATTTTCCGAATCCAAAAATTCTTGCCTTTCGCCATCCTTTCGCGCGCAACGCATCATTGCTAAAAATCAGCAACCCGGTTACGACTATTGAAACCAATCCAATTTGGAATCTCGTAAAAAGAAGGGTGGCATTGGCAAAAGCTAGAAAGAGAATTTCCGTAGGTGTTAAAAGACGCGGAGTTACTCGCCTTTTTAGGAGTATGGAGGTAATTGCAAGAAGCAGTACGAGAGCATGAACAGACGACCATGGCCAAAGTCCAAACACTCCTGGGTAAATGGAGGATGCGGGACAACTAATCGCCCAGAGTAAGGAGATGAGGATTGATGCAAAGTTGGGAATCCGCAGAATCGTTAAGATTCTAAAGAGCAATAAAGTGGCAATTGTTAGAAGAACTACATTCTCTAGTCGAAGATTTAAGAGCGTCGATCCAAAGAGCTTTAATACACCCCCTTGCAGCCAAGCGGTGACAGGGCCATATTGTTCATAAACTTGCGAATGAAGATTCAGCCCCTGGGCAACTCCGGCGGCTGCGGCGAACTGAACCCCATCGTGGTGCGGATCTGGGTTTATTCGGGCTAAACCTAAGAAATAGAGGAAAGAGAGAGCGCCAACGACAAAAAAGGAATCCATATTTTCGGCACGTTCCCAGACACCAGCGATTCTTTTGCCAACTGGGCTCACCACAAAGAAATCTTAGCGCGCGGATTTATCGAAATTGCTATCTAGCCTTGCTAGCCACCAAGATGAGATTCTTTCCGGCCATATATCTAAACCCCAATGCATCTAAAGTTCTTGAAATTGGGTAGATCCACTTGTCGTAGAAAATTAGGCTTCCAACAGAGCCCAAATTAGCGCGACGCTTAAACCCCACAAACTTCAAGAAGATTGATGCGAAATAACCCACGAAATCTGAGTAAGTACAACTTTCAACTTTAAACCCTGCTGCCTCAACTTTAGAAACTAATTCACGTCGACGATAGCGTCGAAAATGTCCGACCAGCTCATCCATTTCAGAGAAAAGGAAGGGAAAAGCCGGAACATAAATCCCGATTACTCCGCCAGGAATCAAAGAGTTAACGAGCTCTAATAAAGCCTTCGAGTCATTCTCAATATGTTCCAGCACATTCGAGGTGTAGATGCCTTCATATTTTCGATCTAACTCAACAATTGAGGTAAAACATCGCAACCCACGGGTTTGAATTTCAGCCACCAATTCAGGATCTATCTCACAGCAATCGGGTCTAACGCCAGTTTGCTTCTTCCAGATGTCGGCCAAAAATCCACTACCTGCGCCAAACTCCAATATCGCGAAATTTCCAGGAAACCTATTCTCCATTTTCATTTTCCGAGAAAGTTTTCTAACGATATCCGTGCTGTATCCGATTAACCCTGCCTCCGTCGCTTTTAACTCAACGCGGCCGGAGTATTCAAGATTCACGGCCGTTTGTACTTTTCTTTCTTCCCTACGCAACGAAACTTTAGGGCGTCTCATCCCTTTAGCCTAATGGTGATAATCTCACCTCAACAGGCGTGAGTGGCGGAACGGCAGACGCGCACGGTTCAGGTCCGTGTACTCGCAAGGGTGTGAGGGTTCAAATCCCTTCTCGCGCACGGACGAAAGCGCCTACACATTTTTCAATATCGTTAAAAGTGTGTTCGGCTGAAAGTTGAACTCGGATCCGCGCTCTACCCAAGGCAACAACTGGATAACTGAAGGCGGTAACAAATATTCCTTCTGCCAGCATCTTCTCTGCAACTTCCTTTGCCAGTACAGCGTCGCCAAACATGACTGGCACTATCGGATGGCTACCTGGCAGGAGGGTGAAACCGGCGCTATCCATAAGGGCGCGAAAATGTCCGGCGTTAATTTTTAGTCGGTTGCGCAGATTCGAACTATTGGCCAACAAATCCAGAGCGGTGATACTTGCAGCGGCGATCATAGGAGGCAAAGTATTTGAAAAGAGGTAAGGGCGGGCCCTTTGACGCAACGTCTTTATGATTTCTGAATGTGAACTTACATATCCGCCGGATGCCCCTCCCAAAGCTTTACCAAATGTCCCAGTCAAGATATCCACTCGATCTTCCACCCCCGCCAATTCGGGTGTACCGCGGCCGTTTTCCCCGACAAAACCCACAGCATGGGAATCATCGACCATCACCAGCGCGCCGTATTTCTCCGCCAAATCGCAGATATGGGCCAAAGGCGCGAGAAAACCGTCCATAGAAAATACCCCGTCGGTGACAATGACTCTCCTTCTGGCGCCTTGCGATGCTACCAACTGCTTTTCCAGTTCAGCCATATCCCGATTTGCATATCTGTAACGATCCGCCTTAGAAAGACGAATGCCATCGATGATTGAGGCGTGATTGAGTTCGTCAGAAATGATCGCGTCTTCTTCATTGAAAAGCGCTTCAAAAACTCCGCCATTAGCATCAAAGCAGGAGGAGAACAAAATAGTGTCGTCTCTTTTTAGAAAGTCAGAGACTCTTTTCTCTAATTCTAAATGTAGATCTTGGGTACCACATATAAACCTAACGCTTGCCAGTCCGAACCCTCTTTGATCCAACGCTTGCTTGGCGGCAGTAATCATGGCGGGATGATTTGCTAAGCCCAAATAGTTGTTGGAACAGAAATTTAAAACGTTCTTACCCCCTGATTGGACGTGCGCAGATTGGGCGGAAGAGATTGCTCGCTCTCGTTTAAGTAGCCCAGATTCTTCTAGCTGTGTGAGAGATGCCTGTAACTCAATTCTCATTTCGCTATACATGTAGCCCCTCCCAATTAAGCACTACTTTTCCTCCCTTGCCATCTCTGGCGGCGCTAAAGCCGGCTTGCCAATCTGAGGCCGAGAAACGATCGGTAATTATTTGCGCAAGCGCTAAACGCAGGGATTCGCTTGATTGCAACATGGCGCTCATAGCCACCCATGTCTCAAACATTTCACGTCCGTAAATCCCCTTAATCGTCAACATATGTGTCACTACTTTGGCCCAATCAACATCAATCGATGAAGTGGGCAAGCCCAACATTGCAACTCTTCCGCCGTGATTCATGTTGTCAATCATCTCGGGCAGAGCCCTAGAATTTCCAGACATCTCAAATCCGATATCGAAACCCTCGGTCATGCCCAGTGTTATTTGGGATGACGCAATCTTGGTTTCTTCAACATTTACGGTGAGGTCAGCCCCCATTTGCCGAGCTAACTTCAAGCGCGGCTCAGAAATATCAGTAACGACAATAAAACGGGCCCCAATATGGCGCGCAACAGCCGCGGCCATGAGTCCAATAGGTCCGGCTCCGGTTATAAGTACATCTTCTCCAACGAGTGGAAAACTCATTGCAGTATGTACTGCATTACCAAATGGATCAAAAATTGCGGCAATGTCAGGGTCAATTTCATTGTGATGCACCCAGACATTTGTCTCTGGAATGACTACAAATTCAGCAAAGGCGCCGTCGCGGTTAACACCTATGCTCGAGGTGCGGATACACATTTGACGCCGGCCGGCGCGACAATTGCGGCAATTGCCGCAGACAATATGTCCCTCCCCTGATACTCGAGCGCCTAGTTGTACATCTCGAACTTGCGAACCAATTTCTACTACCTCTCCATAAAACTCATGTCCTGGAATCATCGGCGCTTTTATTGTGCTGGCCGCCCACGCGTCCCAAGATTGGATATGCAGATCAGTTCCACAAATTCCAGTTCTCAATACCTTTATCTTTACATCGCGATCACCGGTAGCAGGTTCGGGACGTTCGACGAATTCCAGACCGGGCGCGCTATCTGGCTTAAAGAGTGCGAGCATCTTCTACCTCATCTCTACAATCAATGGTGCGCCGATATTGTGTGCTCGTCAACTCTTTCTACTAGAAGGAGCTCTAGAAGTTGATGTGGGGCAATCTCGATCGGCCAATCCGGATTCTTTCTTCCTTCGCCTGCCGCAATTAGAAAAGAGGCGCGTTCTTGAGCGCTATCTGCCCCATGACCTCCTTCATCAATATGGCCATGATCTGTGGTTAGAACTATTAACCATTCTTCATTATGAGATTCAACTCGCTCACGCACTGCCTGCACGAAGTTCTTCAATTGCACATCAATGCGAGAAATTGCCTCCAAATATTTCTCCCCAACTACGCCGTGGGTGTGCCCTGCTTCATCAGCCCCACATAAGTAGACAAAACTTATATCGGGCGCAAATTTCGAGATCGCGTAGATTCCAATATCGGCGATTTCGGCATCGACTTCTCTATAACCGTGGGTTTCGCCATCTCGCACAATCACTCGGTGTTGAAAAGAGAGTTGTTGTTCGCGTCGTTGGTGAATTATTGGACCAGGACCTCTGGGATCGACCAGCGGTGGCCAGCCAGCCGCGGCGAAGGTCGTGGTGCTCTGGTCTTGATAGAAAGCCCTACTGAGTAGATCCGGGCGTCGCAATAGGTTATGTCCGATAAAGCGATTATCCGTTACCGCATGTTCTTGGTGCGTGGAGCCAGTCAATATCGTTGACCAACCCGGTCCTGAGTAGGTGGGGGGTTCCATCACCATTTCGGCGAAGTAACCGCTACTTTTAAGTGCGCTTAAAGTTGGCGCTCGACCGGAATCTAGAGCGGTTGCCAAAACCAGCCCATCGATGCCGATTAGTAGAATCTTTGATTTCACCGCGCGCACCCTTTTCGCCAGATTATCGGTCGGGAATTACTTGCAAGAGTAAATGCTAATCTCAGGATATGGCAAAGAAAACTGCAATCGAAGGTCTACCTAAAGTTTATGCGCATCGTGGGGCATCGGCAGATCGCCCGGAACACACTATGGATGCATATGAAGAAGGTTTAAGCCAGGGTGCCGATGGATTTGAATGCGATATTCGATTAACTAAAGATGGGCTACCAATTCTTTGGCACGACTCAACTTTGGAAAGAACGGCTGGAGTAAGTGGGGATATCGCTAATCTAACTTACGAGCAGATTCGTGAGCACTACCCAAAGGTTGCCACCTTGGACGAATTACTGGACTTTGTCATTGCCCAAAAAAAAGGTCTTTTGGTCGAAACTAAGCACCCCGTGCCTACAACGCGCCAGATTGAGAAAGTTCTTTCCGCGCGGTTGACTGCGCGGAAAGATGAAATTGCTAAGGCTGGTATTGAAATATCGATGATGTCTTTTTCTTGGTCTGCGGTGGAGAGTTTCCGGCGGACAAACCCTGAAATGAACGCAGTTATGCTCCTAAACCCAATCACCTCTCGGCTAAAGACGAGATTTTCATCGGCGCAAACATGGGGGCCGGGAATCGCCCAAATCAAAAAACATCCCGAGCTGATTGCAAAAGCGAAGAGGGCCGGTAAAAAACTCTATATATGGACGGTAAATGAGAGTGTGGACACAATCTACTGTGGCCAAATGGGGGTCGATATTGTTATTACCAATAAGCCCGCGCTAGCGCGTGAAGCGCTCGGCTATTCTTAACCAATGAGCACCTTCGCCTACCTAGGACCGGTTGGCACCTTTACTGAGGCGGCTTTACGGGCAATAACTTCTGCGCAAGATTCACTGATCCCTTACGCCAATGTCACGGCTGCCCTAGATTCTGTTCGCGGTGGAGTCAATTCGCACGCCTTGGTACCGATCGAAAACTCCGTTGAAGGTGTCGTCGCCAGAACCCTAGATGAGTTAGCAAGTGGGGAACCTTTGATAATTACGGGTGAGGTAACACTTCCCGTCACATTTGCGCTCATGGCCAAGTTAGGTGTTGGTCCAATTCGCAGGATTGCCACCCATCCCCATGCCGAAGCGCAATGCCGCGCCTACATCGCTCGTAATTTTCCAGATTCTGAAATTATTTCTACCGCATCTACTGCCGCCGCCGCTGAAGCCATTTCCCGCGGAGAATTTGATGCCGCCATTGCAGCACCTATTGCCGCTGCGCACTACGGCCTGGAGATTTTGGAAGAAGATATCGGGGATAACGATGGGGCAGTTACTCGATTCGTACTTGTCTCAAAACCAGGTTCTATACCAGCACCGACTGGGCACGATCGGACCTCTCTTGCTGCATTCATTGGGCCCGATCATGCCGGCGCCTTATTGGAAGTATTAACTGAATTCTCCGTCCGCGGCGTCAATTTAACTTTCATTCAGAGCCGACCCACCGGTCGCGAATTGGGTCATTACCATTTTATTATTGACGCAGAGGGCCATATTGCCGATGCACGAGTTGGTGATGCTTTAACAGGGCTCCGCAGAGTATGTGAAAATGTTCGTTTTCTAGGGTCATACCCACGCGCCGACAAAGTCCTACCGACATCGGCAGAACGAAGTAGTGATGCCTCTTTTCAAGAGTCAACCCAATGGTTGCGGGATGTGCGAGAGGGACGGGCAATATGATCGATATAAAATTTATCCGCGAAAATCCTGAAATTGTGCGCGCCTCTCAACGTGGGCGCGGCGAAGATCCCACCATTGTTGATCAAGTGCTTGCGGCAGATGAGGCGCGACGTGGGGCAATTGTAGAATTTGAAGCGCTTCGCGCAGAACAAAATATTTTTTCTAAATCCGTTGGCGCAGCAAAAGGTGAAGAGAAGACCGCCTTACTTGAGAAAGGCAAAGAGCGCTCTGCCTTGGTAAAAGCGGCAGACTCACGTAGGGCGCAGGCTGAATCCAATTCAAAGACTTTGGCTTTGCAACTTTCTAATCTCTTAGATCCAGCTGCGCCAATTGGTGGTGAGGCGGACTTTGTCGTCCTAGAACATATTGGCAAACCACGTGATTTCAAGCAGGCTGGATTCGAACCACGCGATCATGTCGAATTAGGTAAATTGTTGGGGGCAATAGATACCGAGCGCGGTGCAAAAGTTTCCGGCGCTCGCTTTTATTATCTGACCGGCGTGGGCGCACTGTTGGAATTTGCCCTCGTGAACTATGCGATTTCCAGCGCAGTTCACGCTGGTTTCGTTCCCATGATTACCCCTGCGCTGGTAAAAGCTCCTGCGATGGAAGGTACGGGTTTTCTGGGTCAAGCGGCCGAAAATGTTT
>JANXME010000251.1 GCA_025354785.1 Actinomycetes bacterium
TTTGATGGTACGACATCAATTTCTCAACTTTGGTTGAAATTTCGCAAGGCATATCCCTGGACTCAGATGGCTGTGGCAAAGAGTTTAGTAAAACTCAAAGTTCTTGCGGAAAACGGCGCGAATTCTTGACTTTGCTTATACTGTTTAGCGACTGAGATATATGAAACGAGGGGTTTGATTCTATGGCAGAAATGCTGATTGTCTGGCTTCTAACTCCCCTTGCCTTCCTCATTCTTTGCTATGGGCTGGGTTTATCGGTTGCAATCACAAGTCGCAGACCTATGATCGCCACGGTCGTTGCCATAACGGGCTTTTTGTTGTTAACGATTGTCGGAAGTTTGTTAGTAATTAGTACATCAACCGCGCCTTATGCGGCAGGTATATTGGCTCTGATTTCGTTGGTCAGTTTGATTTATGCATTCTTTTGGCGGCGTGAATATCTCCGGCTGGATAAGTTGTCTCTATTTGCGGGTTCAGTAACCTATGTTGCTTACGGATTGCCTGTTATTGCATATGGTGTGCCACGATGGGCTGGGTGGGTGAAGTTAGACGACAACGGGACTTTCCTCGCTGTTATCGATCGTCTTATGAGCGTCGGGAGAACCGTTCCAAATCCCGTTTTATCAACCTACCAGCGCGTACTTCAAACGATATTTGAGTCCGCCCCGGGCTCACACTATAGCTACCCAGTTGGGTCCCTAGTTCCCTTGGGCGTTATTTCAAAAATCTCTACGGTAGAAGCTGCTTGGCTCTTTCAGCCTTATCTTTCATTTGCTGCTGGATTAACATCCGCGATGTTCGTTATTTTGCTGCGGTCGCACTTAAAGAACAATAAAGTAATATTCGTAATTAGTGTAACTTCTGTTTTGGCGTCTACCCTTTATTCATATGCGATGTGGGGGGCGATTAAGGAACTAGTACTGCTGGTACCCCTTACTTTTCTTGTAGTTACTCTTTATGAAGCGCTGAGGAAGAGTAATCTAAATATTTACTATATTTATGTAGCCATTGCGGTGCTTTCTTTGTTCTTTGTCGGTGGTACTGCAGTGTTGGGATTTTTGGCTCCAATTCTGTTTATTGCTTTTCTTGTGAAGTTTCCGACTAAGAATCGCAAAAAGTTTTCTGCGATGATCTCCTTGATAGCAATTGGTTCTGTTGGTTTTACCTATTTCTTGAGAGCCGGTAACAACCCAATTGGCACTTTCTTGATTCCGGTCGTTGGCGATCAAGGGAATATGGTGCGAGCGCTAAAAATCGGGCAGGTGGCAGGGATATGGCCAGCACCAGATTTCAGAATGGACGCTAACTACCCAGCGCTCACGTATTCGCTGATCATTATTGCGCTCGCTTTTGCGCTACTTGGCTCTTACTTTGCCGTCAAGAGCCACAAGTGGGTTGTTTTCACTTTGTTTACCACGACAATTATCGTGGTTGCCAATTCCCAAATATGGGGAGGGATTTGGTTGACCGGGAAGGCAATGGCAGTCGCCTCGCCTTTTTTTCTTCTCTCCACCTCAATTGGATTGCACGAAGCTTGGAAATGGCTCAGAAGCCACGAGGCATTGGCCTGGGGTCGATTTACCATAGCCAATGGAGTTTCGGTACTTGCCACGATCCTGGCTTTGGGTGTTTTGAGTTCAGATCTAATTACATACAAAAATGTCTGGCTTGCGCCTAATTCACAAATGACAGATTTACAAATTATTGGAAAGAAGTTTGCGGGCCAGGGCCCTACGTTAATGACCGAATACTCAGTACTGGGATCTAGATACTTCCTGCGAAAATTGGATGCTGAGGCAGCAAGCGAACTTCGAGTTCACTTTATTCCATTGAGAAACGGCGAACTTCTGCCAAAAGGATTTGCGGCTGATATTGACCAATTTGATAACCCCACGATTGATTACTTCAATCTCCTTGTGATCCGTAAGTCTTCGAACGCAAGTAGACCTCCTCTAAATTATTCGTTGGCCTATTCTGGTACAAATTACGAAGTATGGAAGAAGAACGCGACAAACGTAATTGTTCGTTCGACTTATCCATTAGGAAACATAATGAGTGCAGGTGAAACTCCAACATGTGACTCTGTTGCGAAATTTTTATCGCAACGGACGGTGGGAGAGCGGGTATACATAGCAAAGAGGTCACCGAATTACGTTGTGGACTTTGGAATTGGTGCCCTTCCATCCAATTGGTCTCCTAACTCGCCAAACAACGGCGCCGTTTACCGAGTCGGCAAGGGAGGATTTGCAAGAACTGTCACTGTATCCGAGCAGGGGGATTACAAAATGTTTATCGCGGGTTCGTTCCCTGGACGCGTTAGAATAGAAGTTGATGGCATGCTCGTCTATTCCGGGAAATCGGTCTTCGAGGCAAATTCCATTTTAACGAATCCGATTGGTAATATTTTTCTTTCGAGTGGAACTCATACTTTTACTATTGATTACGCTGCACCCCTTCTCGCGCCTGGGGTGGAAGGGACTCTTGCTTTTGGCCCTATCTACCTATCTACGCAGGTGGCCGGAGATGTAAAGGTGAAGGCAGTCAAGGCACAGGAGATCCCATCTTTGTGCAAGCAAAACTTGGACTGGATTGCGATAGCGCGATAGCCCAATAAAATTGGTCCAGCTTGCCTCATATAGCAGGCTAATGTTGGTTGAAGATTAGAGGGGTGAGTTAGTGCTGATCAAGATTTTGAAGTCTTACTTGATGCCGTA
>JANXME010000255.1 GCA_025354785.1 Actinomycetes bacterium
TTCATAATCCATTGAGACGTCAAAGGCAGAAGGCGAAAGGTAGGCCCCCAGCGGACCGCCAATTTGTACCGCCTTTACTGGTCGGCCAGAGAGAGTTCCGCCACCAAAACTATTTACCAATGAATCAAGGGTTACGCCAAAAGAGAGTTCAACTATCCCGCCCCGTTTAATATTTCCCGCCAATTGAAAAACTTGGGTACCAAGGGATCGACCAACGCCACGCGCTTTGTACTGATCGCCACCTTGAGCCATTATTTGCGGAACACTTGCGAGAGTCAAAACATTATTGATAACGGTGGGCGCTCCGAAAAGCCCTGCAATAGCGGGAAGTGGCGGTTTGGAGCGGACGACGCCACGCTTACCTTCAATACTTTCTAACATTGCAGTTTCTTCACCGCAGACATAGGAACCTGCCCCTTCGCGGATCCGAATATCAAACTCCGGACCGATTCCCAAAATACTTTTTCCCAGAAGTCCTTTTTTGCCGGCAATATCGATAGCGCGTTGCATAGTCTCGATGGCGTCAGGATATTCAGAACGGATATAAATGACCCCTTCATTGGCACCTACCGCAATCGCGGCGATAGCCATTCCTTCAATGAGGGTAAAAGGATCTCCCTCCATGAGCGCTCTATCGGCAAAGGTTCCGCTGTCGCCCTCGTCGGCGTTTGCGCAAATATATTTTTTTGCAGATGAAGTTTCGGCAACAGTCCGCCATTTAATACCTGCTGGAAAACCGGCTCCCCCACGACCGCGCAGCCCTGAATCTGTTATTTCACTTACGATCTCGGCGCCAGCCATGGATAGCGCTTTTCGCAGACCGACCAAACCGCCATGAGATTGATAATCTAAATATGAAAGTGGATCAATTACTCCTACACGGGCAAAGGTGAAACGATCTTGGCTTGCCAGCCATTGAATCTCCTCCGTAAGTCCCAGCGCCAAGGGATGAGAGCCGCCTTCATAAAACTGGGCATCAAATAAGCCCGCCACGTCTGCGCTTCCCACGGGTCCATATGCGAATCGGCCGGCTGGCGTTTCTACCTCGACAAGAGGTTCTAGCCAAAATGCGCCACGGGAACCATTTCGAATTAAAACCAGGTGAATCTTGCGACGCAGGGCTTCGCGCTCGATCAGCTCTGCAATCAAATTCGACCCCACCGAGCGAGCAGAGGTGTCGGCGGGAATGTAGACCGTATAAGTATTCATCGGCGCTCCACCACCGCTTCGCGCGTAGCGCGTCCAATTAATTCTCCATTTACATTTACTGTAGGTCCCAGCGCGCAATTGCCAAAACAATAGGCTGGAGCAAGTTCTACTTCCTCACCGGTGGCACCCAACTTAACTTGAAATTCAGATTCCAGCGCGGATACTAATTCACGCGACCCCACCGCCTGGCAGGCCTCCGCCACGCAAATACGAATTCTTTTCCGGGGGGCAGGAGTCGTACGTAAATCGTGGTAGAAAGTTAAAGTTCCATGTACCTCGGCCCGCGAAACATTGCAAGATTTTGCCACTAGCGCCACCGCATCATGTGGTACAAAGCCAAATGCCTTCTGTATAGCTTGCAGCGAGATTAGAACTGGTCCCGGTTTGTCGCAGGTGCTATCCAAAATGGCAGTCGCTGCCTGCACAGACCAAGGAGCAAATGGCATTAGAAGAGCCCCACAACCTTTCCGTCGATGAAATCAATGCGCTCTGCGGATGGAATTTTTGGCAAGCCCGGCATTGTCATTACTTCGCCACAAACCATCACGATGAACTCCGCCCCTGCCGAAAGTCGAACTTCTTGAATATTGATCGAGTGTCCTGTGGGAGCACCCCGTAGAGCGGGATCAGTGGAGAAGGAATACTGAGTTTTAGCAACGCAAACTGGGAAGTGTCCATATCCAGATTCCTGTAGCTCCTTTATCCGGGCCCTTACTTTACTATCGGCGGTAACTTCAGCAGCTCCATAAACTCGAGTGGCTATCATTTGGATCTTCTCCAACAAAGTTGCCTCATCTGGATATACAAAGCTCATCTGACTTGGTTGATCGCAAAGCTCTACCACTGCATTTGCCAGATCTCTCGCTCCTTCACCTCCGTCGGCCCAATGCGTTGCTAGAACGATGCGAACACCCATCGCCTCCACTTTCTTTCGCAGCAAGGATACCTCCGCTGGCCTATCGCTGGTGAAGTGATTGATTGATACCACCAGCGGAAGTTGATACACGTCGCGGATGTTGGAAACGTGTTTCTCTAGATTAACTATTCCGGCTTCCAAGGCGCCTAAGTTCTCTTCAGTTATCGTCTTCAAGTCAGCGCCACCGTGGAACTTGAGGGCGCGGATCGTGGCGACCAAAACCACTGCCGATGGGCTAATTCCAGCTTTGCGGCATTTGATATCTATGAACTTTTCCGCTCCTAAATCGGAGCCAAAACCCGCCTCGGTAACTACGTAATCGGCCAACTTAAGCGCAGAAGTTGTTGCAACTACGGAATTGCAACCATGAGCGATATTTGCAAAAGGTCCACCGTGCACAAATGCCGGAGTGTTTTCTAGCGTCTGTACCAAATTGGGTTGAAAGGCATCTTTTAGAATAACAGTCATTGCCCCATTAGCATTTAGATCGCTAGCCAAGATGGGCTTTTTATCCCGGTTATAGGCTACGACGATCTTGCCCATCCGCTCTTTCAGATCTTCCAGAGAAGTCGCCAAACAGAAAATCGCCATGATTTCCGATGCCACCACGATGTCAAAGCCATCTTGGCGAGGATAGCCATTGCCAACTCCACCAAGGGAGACAACTATTTCTCGAAGAGCGCGATCATTCATATC
>JANXME010000261.1 GCA_025354785.1 Actinomycetes bacterium
GTATCGACTTTGTCAGTAGATACCTCGAGTAAAGCTTCATCGACCGCGACCAACTCACCCTCAGCCTTTAGCCAGCGAGTGACCGTTCCCTCGCTAACGCTCTCACCCAAGGCGGGCATCTTCACCGAAAATGTCATCGACTCTCTCCTTCGATTACGAATCTTTTCAGAATTTCCATCGCACTATCCGTGTGCATGCAATGGTTTGCCGGCCAACGCCATATGGGCTTCGCCCATCGCTTCCGACAACGTTGGATGTGCATGGATAAGTGGCGCGACATCTTCGGCGCTTGCCTCCCAGTTGTAAATCAATTGCGCTTCGGCCAATAACTCACCCACGCGTGCGCCAACTATATGAATTCCTAAGACTGGTCCATTCTTTTCACTAATTAGCTTGACGGACCCGGCGGTATTCAAAATTTGCGCCTTTCCATTTCCAGCCAAGTCGTAGGTTAATTCAACGATTTCATGCCCACGCGCTTTGGCTTGGGCAGAAGTCAGTCCTACAGATGCAACCTCTGGATCGGAATAGGTAACCCTTGGGACCCCGTCGTAATTGATAGGCCGTGGATTTAGTCCAGCAATCTCTTCGGCGACCATTATGCCTTCGGCAAATCCAACGTGAGCTAGTTGCAAGGTAGGAATGAGATCGCCCACTGCCCAAATGCCCGGAACGGAGGTTCGACATTTATTATCTACTATGACATATCCGCGTTCCATGGCGATGCCCTGTTCTTCATAGCCTAAATTGGCTGAAGTCGGTCCGCGTCCTACGGCTACCAGCAATAAATCAGCTTCGAATTCCTTACCGTCTTCCAACTTAACTTTGACGCCGGCCTCAGAGGTGGTGGCAGAGGCGAATCGCACGCCAAGCTCATAGTTGATACCACGTTTGCGAAAGGCTCGCTCTAACTGTTTGCTGCTTGATTCATCTTCCAGCGCTACCAGATGTGGAAGGGCCTCAATTATTCGTACATCTGCGCCAAATGATTTCCAAACAGAGGCGAACTCACAACCAATTACTCCGCCACCTAAAACGATCACTCGGGCCGGAACGTAATCCAGAGTTAGCGCATGGTCACTTGTAATAATGCGGGTACCATCAATTTCTAAACCGGGAAGAGTACGGGCATAAGAACCAGTGGCCAGGACCACATTCTTGCCGGTGTATTTTTCGCCCTCTACTTCTACTGTGTTAGGGCTTACGAGGCGGCCATGACCTGCTACGAAAGTTACGGAGCGGGATTTCACGAGACCTTGCAAACCTTTATGCAATCTATTTACGACTCCATCTTTATAAACGTTTACCGCTGTCATATCAATCGAGTGCAATTGTGCATTAACGCCAAAATGTGCTGCGTCGCGAGTGTTGTCAGCGATTTCCCCGGCGTGTAGCAGCGCCTTGGTAGGGATACAGCCACGGTGTAGACAAGTCCCACCTAATTTTCCCGACTCAATTAGGGCCACGCTCAGACCCAACTGAGCCCCCCGCAATGCGCAAGCGTAACCTCCGCTGCCGCCGCCAAGTATGACTAGATCAAACTGCGCCACTTTGAACCTCTCGCCTATGTTTCCCGCGCTTCGCCAGGGCGACTCTTGGGAAAGATACTCAAGCGCCTATCTTGCCAGCCTTTACCAGGCGCCACGAACAGGGGTTGTGGCTTGATACCTGTTTATAAGCTCGAGATTAGGTAGATTCAACAAAATGTATGAGAGAACGGACTGAAATTCCGGTACCACCCACACTCGTGTACCCATGTGGGTCGCCATCGTTGTAGGCGGGGCTGGCAATATCGAGGTGGAGCCAAGGCATCTGCGCTGGAACAAATTCTCGCAAGAAGAGGCCCGCTACCAACATCCCGCCCATGCGCTCGCCTATATTTGCCAAATCCGCGACTGGTGAATCAAGGGATGGTCGCAACTCCTCAGGCAAGGGCATAGGCCAAAACGATTCCCCCGCTTGGCGCGCGGAATCCAAAAAGCGCTCGCGAATCGCTTCATTGTTGGTCATCACAGCGCTGGTCCTGGTTCCCAAAGCAACGCCCTGTGCGCCAGTCAAAGTTGCGACGTCGATGATTCCATCCAAAGCCTTTCCCTGGTATCCAACTTCAATCGCTTTCACGAGCGCGTCGGCTAGTACCAATCTGCCTTCCGCGTCTGGATTGAGTACTTCAACGGTCTTGCCGCCAAAGATTGTGATTATGTCTCCAGGGCGCATTGCCGTATCGCTGACCATGTTCTCTGCCAAAGGTGC
The DNA here is from genome assembly GCA_025354785.1 of Actinomycetes bacterium. Lineage (GTDB taxonomy): Bacteria > Actinomycetota > Actinomycetes > Nanopelagicales > Nanopelagicaceae > QYPT01. The sequence continues at coordinate 2,254 of JANXME010000261.1, forward strand.
CCAAGCTTGAATTCCAACCGGCAGTCGCAGAGTTGCGATCGCAATGGTCGCCGCACACACTGCGGCGGCGCCACCCATATCCGATTTCATGGCTTCCATTCCTAGCCCTGGTTTTAAATTCAGACCGCCAGAATCAAAAGTTATTCCCTTACCTACCAAGGCATAGGAAGTTTTCGCTTTTGGCGGAGTGTAAGAAATAAGAAGCAGGCGCGGGGGATTGGCAGAGCCTTGTCCCACTCCAATGATTCCGCCGTATCCCTTTGCTTTCAATTGCTTCTCATCCAAAACGGTAACCCGCAATCCAGCTTTAACTCCACCAGCGCTAGCAACGGCTTTCTTCATTAATTCCACAAACTCAATTGGATGCAGATAACTTGGTGGCATATTTACGAGGTCGCGCACTAAGTGGCTATACCGCGCGACGACAACGGCTCTGTGCGCCACCGCGCTGGCTCCTTTTTTCTTTGCCAGCGATGTATGTACGGTGAATTTTGAAGTTGGCGCCTTGTGGTCACCCTTGCTCGATCCCAAAAATTGTACAAAGGAATATGCTCCCAGCGCTGCCCCTTCAGCGATTGCATTTACGGCACTTAGATCCTTAGATGGAAGAGAAAAAGTCACGGCAGGGTTTCCTTCTAATTTTTGAGAGGCAGCCCCGGCGGCCCGCCGCAGAGTCTCGTTTTCATAGCGCGTTGACCTCTTGCCTAACCCCGTGAATACAAGGAGTCGCACTGATGTACCAGGTAGTTTGATTACTTCGTCAATCTTTCCGGTCGCTCCCATATCTTTTAGGGCAGCTAAGAGTGGTTTTGTATCGATTCCCAAATCACCGGATTCAATTACAAGTGAGCGTGCTTTATCGTCTCTATGGGCCAATCCGAGAACGAGAACTGGGTCGCTAACCGCGGTATCGGATAATTTGATAGTGGTCATAATG
>JANXME010000316.1 GCA_025354785.1 Actinomycetes bacterium
GGTAGCCCGTGGGTGATGTCATCGCCTGCAACACCGCCGGTGTGGAAGGTACGCATAGTTAACTGCGTTCCTGGCTCACCGATCGACTGTGCAGCAATGATTCCCACTGCTTCGCCGACATCAACTCTGTGACCGGCAGCCAATGAGCGACCGTAGCAAGCTCCGCACTGTCCGACCTTGCTATCGCAAGTTAGAACTGAGCGCACCTTAACTTCAGAAACTCCGGCAGCGATGATGGCGTCAATGATTAGATCGCCCATGTCACGTCCAGCTTCAGCAATTACTTTGCCATCAACCACGATGTCTTCAGCCAATGAGCGACCGTAGACGGAGGTTTCAACATTGGGATGCTTAACGAGTGTGCCAGCGACGCTCTTTTCCGCGATTGGAAGAGTTAGCCCGCGATCGGTACCACAATCTTCTTCACGGATGATGACATCTTGTGCCACGTCGCAAAGACGACGGGTTAGGTAACCCGAGTCAGCGGTACGAAGCGCAGTATCTGCCAGTCCCTTACGGGCACCGTGTGTTGAGATGAAGTACTCAAGTACGGATAAACCTTCGCGGAAGTTGGACTTGATAGGGCGAGGAATAATTTCACCCTTTGGATTTGCCACAAGTCCACGCATACCTGCGATCTGGCGAATCTGCATCATGTTTCCACGAGCACCAGAATCCACCATCATCCACACTGGGTTGTTGCGAGCGCTCTTGAAGTTCTCCTCCATGATCTCGCCAACATCCTTAGTGGCTTTGGTCCAGATCTCGATCAACTCTTGACGACGTTCGTCATCGGTGATCAGACCCTTCTCGTACTGAACGTCAACCTTTTCAGCGCGAACTTCGGAATCCTTCAAGATGGCAGCTTTACCATCTGGAGTTACAACATCTTCGATACCAATTGTGGCGCCAGCGCGAGATGCCCAGTGGAAACCAAGTTCCTTCAACGAATCTAGCGTTGCAGCAACGGTCACCTTTGGATAGAACTCTGCGAGTTGTTCCACGATCTTTCCAAGTTGGGCTTTCTTCACGTCGTAATCCACGAAAGGATAATTTCCAGGAAGTGCTTCATTAAATAGTGCGCGGCCAAGTGTGGTGGTCATTGTGACTGAATCTCCGCCGCCAATTCCAATGGAGGCATCGAGGCGAATCTTGATTTGGGCCTGTAGCGAAACAGTTCCTTGATCAAATGCCATGATTGCCTCGGCGATGGAACCGAATGCGCGACCTTCGCCGATTTCCCCATCACGTGCACTGGTCAAGTAATAAAGACCAAGGACCATGTCCTGAGTTGGCGTCGTGATTGGGCGACCATTGGCAGGAGACAAGATGTTGTTGGAAGACAACATCAAGACACGAGCTTCGGCCTGGGCTTCAGCAGATAGCGGCAAGTGAACTGCCATCTGGTCACCGTCGAAGTCTGCGTTAAATGCAGTACAGACCAACGGGTGAATCTGAATGGCTTTTCCTTCAACCAGTTGCGGCTCGAAGGCTTGAATTCCCAAACGGTGCAGGGTTGGTGCGCGGTTTAGAAGTACTGGATGCTCGGCGATAACTTCTTCCAAAACATCCCATACAACTGGACGAGCGCGCTCGACCATACGCTTTGCCGACTTAATGTTCTGGGCGTGATTTAGATCCACCAAGCGCTTCATTACGAATGGCTTGAAGAGTTCCAGTGCCATCTGCTTTGGCAGACCGCACTGATGCAACTTCAACTGTGGACCTACCACGATTACCGAACGACCAGAGTAATCAACGCGCTTTCCGAGCAAGTTCTGACGGAAACGGCCCTGCTTACCCTTGAGCATGTCGGAGAGTGATTTGAGTGGGCGATTGCCTGGACCGGTAACTGGGCGACCACGACGACCGTTATCAAAGAGCGCGTCAACTGCTTCTTGCAACATACGCTTTTCGTTGTTGATGATAATCTCGGGCGCACCAAGATCGGCAAGACGCTTCAAACGGTTGTTACGGTTGATAACGCGGCGATAGAGGTCGTTGAGATCTGAGGTCGCAAAGCGGCCACCATCGAGTTGCACCATAGGGCGCAAATCTGGCGGAATGACTGGCACAACATCTAACACCATTGATGCCGGATGATTGCTAGTGGTCATAAATGCATTGACGACCTTAAGGCGCTTGATAGCGCGGGTCTTCTTCTGGCCCTTACCGTTTTCGCTTAAGTCGGTGAGGATCTTGTATTCGGCCTCTAGGTCAAAGGTCTCAAGGCGACGCTTGATTGCAGCGGCTCCCATATCTCCCTTGAAGTACATGCCGTAGCGATCCTTCATTTCGCGATAGAGAGTCTCATCGCCTTCTAGATCTTGCACTTTTAGATTCTTAAAGCGGGCCCAGACCTGCTCGATGCGATCGAGTTCGCGCTGTGAACGATCACGAACCTGCTTAAGTTCGCGCTCGGCAGCTTCGCGGACCTTGCGCTTTACATCGGCTTTAGCATCTTCTGCCTCAAGTTCAGTCAGATCGGCTTCTAGCTTCTTAGTGCGCGAATCCAAATCGTTATCGCGACGGGTCTCGATCTTGCGAATATCATTTGCCAACTTCTTTTCAAGTTGTGGCATATCTTCTTCGCGCGCATCTTTATCAACTTCAGTGATCATGTAGGCAGCGAAGTAGATGACCTTCTCTAGATCTTTTGGAGCAAGATCCAGGAGATATCCAAGTCGACTAGGTACGCCCTTGAAGTACCAGATGTGAGTAACAGGGGCGGCAAGTTCGATAGGTCCCATGCGCTCGCGGCGAACTTTTGCGCGGGTAACTTCTACCCCGCAGCGCTCGCAGATGATTCCCTTGAAGCGAACGCGCTTGTACTTACCGCAATAGCACTCCCAGTCGCGAGTAGGTCCGAAGATCTTCTCGTCGAAGAGCCCATCTTTCTCAGGCTTTAGGGTTCTGTAGTTAATAGTTTCTGGCTTCTTAACTTCGCCAAAGGACCATTCACGGATGTGGTTTGCCGAAGCAAGACCGATTCGAAGTTCATCAAAAAAGTTGACGTCTAACATAGTTATTCCCTCTCCCCTTTAGACTTCTTCAACGCTGCTTGGCTCAACTCGTGACAAGTTGATGCCCAGCTCTTCGGCGGCACGGAATACCTCTTCATCGGTATCACGCAATTCAATAGCGATACCTTCGGAGGAAAGTACTTCGACATTTAGACAAAGTGATTGCATTTCCTTGATAAGCACCTTGAATGATTCAGGGATGCCCGGTTCGGGAATGTTCTCGCCTTTAACAATTGCTTCGTAAACCTTTACGCGACCAAGCACATCGTCAGACTTGATGGTGAGAAGTTCTTGGAGTGTGTATGCAGCGCCATAAGCCTCCAGCGCCCAAACTTCCATCTCACCAAAGCGCTGTCCACCGAATTGAGCTTTTCCGCCCAATGGCTGCTGAGTGATCATTGAGTAAGGACCAGTTGAACGCGCGTGAATCTTGTCGTCCACCAAGTGATGGAGCTTCAAGATGTACATGTATCCGACTGAAATTGGAGTTGGGTATGGCTCGCCACTCCGACCATCAAAGAGGCGAGCTTTGCCAGATTCGCCAACTAGTTGAACGCCATCGCGGTTAGGCAAAGTGGCGCTAAGAAGACCGGTAATTTCATCTTCTCTGGCGCCATCGAATACTGGCGTCGCAAGATTTGTTCCAGGTGCGCCAGTTGGTGCGCCAATTTCCTTAAGGTGATCCGTCCATGCGCCTTGCAAGCCGGAAAGATCCCAGCCAGTTTTAGCAACCCAACCAAGGTGCATTTCTAGAACCTGTCCGACGTTCATACGACCTGGAACGCCAAGCGGGTTAAGGATTACATCTACCGGAGTTCCATCTTCAAGGAAAGGCATATCTTCCTGGGGCAAAATCTTGGAGATAACGCCCTTGTTGCCGTGACGACCAGCGAGCGTGTCGCCATCTTGAATCTTGCGCTTCTGGGCAACATAAACGCGGACTAGTTGATTGACGCCAGCTGCGAGTTCGAAACCTTCTTCGCTCTCGATAACTTTGACATCAATAACCTTGCCCGATTCGCCGTGTGGCACCTTAAGCGAGGTATCGCGAACTTCGCGAGCCTTCTCACCAAAGATTGCGCGCAACAAACGCTCTTCTGGGGTCAGTTCGGTCTCGCCCTTAGGGGTGACCTTTCCAACCAGAATGTCGCCCGGCACAACTTCGGCGCCAATCCGAATGATTCCGCGATCGTCGAGATCTGCCAGAACTTCTTCAGAGACGTTAGGAATGTCGCGGGTAATCTCTTCTGCGCCCAGCTTGGTATCGCGCGCATCAACTTCATATTCCTCAATGTGAATAGAAGTTAGTACATCGTCTTGCACCAAACGCTGGGAAAGGATGATCGCGTCCTCGTAGTTGTGGCCTTCCCATGACATAAATGCCACGAGTAAGTTCTTACCAAGGGCCATCTCACCATTTTCGGTGCAAGGGCCATCGGCAATTACGGAGCCAACTTCTAACTTCTGTCCTTCGCTGACAACCACTTTCTGGTTGTAGGAGGTGCCTTGGTTAGAGCGCATGAACTTAGCAAGTGAGTACTCCGTGTAGGTGGAGTCATCGTTCATGACTTTAACTTCGGTGGCAGAGACTTCAGTAACTACGCCCGCCTTAGTTGCAATGACAACGTCGCCGGCATCTACTGCTGCGCGAAATTCCATACCGGTACCGATAAGTGGCGCTTCAGCGCGCATCAGTGGAACTGACTGGCGCATCATGTTAGAACCCATCAAGGCACGGTTAGCATCATCGTGCTCCAAGAACGGAATCATGGCAGTTGCCACCGAAACCATCTGGCGCGGAGATACATCCATGTAATCCACTTCGTCGGCGAGAATGTATTCAACTTCTCCCCCACGACGGCGAACCAAGACGCGCTCTTCTGCAAAGTGGCTGTCATCGGTCAACGGCGCATTTGCCTGCGCGATGATGTGCTCGTCCTCTTCATCTGCAGTTAAGTAATCAACTTGGTCGGTTACGCGACCCTTGGTTACTTTGCGATAAGGAGTCTCGATAAATCCGAAAGCGGTAACGCGGCCATAGGTTGCAAGTGAACCAATGAGACCAATGTTTGGACCTTCTGGAGTTTCGATAGGACACATACGTCCGTAGTGCGATGGGTGAACGTCGCGAACTTCAAAACCTGCACGATCTCGCGAGAGACCGCCAGGTCCAAGTGCGGAGAGACGACGTTTGTGGGTAAGACCGGAAAGTGGGTTGGTCTGATCCATGAACTGTGACAACTGGGATGTTCCGAAGAACTCCTTGATTGAGGCAACCACTGGGCGGATGTTGATCAAAGTCTGAGGAGTAATAGCCTCAACGTCTTGGGTCGTCATGCGCTCGCGAACCACGCGCTCCATGCGGGAAAGCCCGGTACGAACCTGGTTCTGGATCAACTCGCCAACTGTCCGCAAGCGACGATTACCGAAGTGATCGATATCGTCCTTTTCCACGCGGACTTCGCGACGGTATTCCATAAGGAGTTCGCCCTTATGAAGTGCAACCAAATAGTGAACTGTGGCAACAATATCCTCGATCGTCAGAAGACCTTGCTTGAGTCCTTGATCAAGGCCGAGCTTCTTATTGACCTTAAAGCGACCGACCTTGGCCAAGTCGTAACGCTTTGGGTTGAAGTAAAGATTCTCTATTAAGTTCTGCGCGGCTTCCTTGGTAGGTGGCTCACCTGGACGCAATTTGCGATAGATATCAAGAAGGGCTTCGTCTTGAGTATTGACGTTATCTTTTTCCAAAGTGGCGCGCATAGATTCGTACTCGCCGAACTCTTCCAAAATTTGTTCTTTGGTCCAACCAAGTGCCTTTAGGAAAACAGTCACTGATTGCTTGCGCTTGCGGTCGATACGAACGCCAACCAGATCTTTCTTATCGACTTCAAATTCCAACCAAGCACCGCGGCCTGGAATAATTTTTGAAGTAAATACATCCTTATCGGAGGTCTTCTCAATGGTGCGTTCGAAGTAAACTCCAGGAGAGCGCACGAGTTGTGAAA
>JANXME010000356.1 GCA_025354785.1 Actinomycetes bacterium
CTTTGAGTCGACAAGGGGCTTTATTCTCTGGACCGATGGCCGAAGCCGGTGCTTGTGATGTTCCAATCAAAGTTGCGACAAGAAGTGCAGTTATTCTCATGGCTCAAATTGGCGAATTTTTCAACGGTGACAGGATAACAATTCACAACCGGAGCCCAAAGATGGCCGTTTGTGAGATTTAAGTAGATAACTGATTGCTTTGAGCTGGCGCGGAGGATGAGGGATTTGAACCCTCGGTAGGTTGCCCTACACACGCTTTCCAAGCGTGCGCACTCGGCCGCTATGCGAATCCTCCAAGGGGAGCACTCTATCGGTGCGCTAACTATGATTAGCGCCAGATCCCTCGCGCGACGGTTTCGTGCTGAACTCCCCCAGGGCTGGAAGGCAGCAAGGGTAGGTGCGCTCTAGCGGGTGCGCGGGGGATCCTTTTTATTCTAAATTCAGCATAACTTTGTGCTGAAATCAGTTCGGGCCTAGATAAGGTTAAAGAGAGGAGACGGAGATGTCGCTAGCGCTCTATCGCAAGTATCGCCCTTCGCTTTTCTCTGAAGTTATCGGTCAAGATCATGTGACAGTTCCGCTATCAAATGCACTCTCCTCCGGCCGAATTCATCACGCGTATTTATTTTCCGGCCCCCGCGGATGCGGCAAGACTTCGAGTGCTCGCATCATGGCGCGCAGCCTCAATTGTGAGAAAGGACCCACTCCAAACCCTTGCGGGGAATGTCAATCATGTATGGATTTGGTTGCCAACGGTTCCGGCTCCCTGGATGTTATGGAATTGGATGCTGCTACTCACGGGTTAGTGGATGATGCTCGCGAACTTCGCGATAAAGCTTTTTATGCCCCGGTGCACAGTCGCTACAAGATTTACATTATCGACGAGGCGCACCAACTTGGACCAGGTGCAGCAAATGCCTTGCTAAAAGTTGTGGAAGAGCCGCCGCCCCACGTTATTTTTATTTTTGCAACGACCGAACCAGAGAAATTAATTTCAACAATTCGCTCGCGGACTCATCATTATCCATTCCGGCTAGTACCACCTGGAATATTGGCAAAAAATTTGGAAATGGTTTGTAGCGCAGAAGGAGTTCAAGTTGCGAAAGGCGTAATTCCGCTGGTGGTTCGAGCTAGTGGTGGGTCCGTGCGCGATGCGCAATCTGTATTGGGACAGCTGCTGGCTGGTGCGGGAGAGGACGGCGTCAGTTATGAAATCGCAATTCAACTTTTGGGATTCACTGATAGCGCACTGCTAGATGATGCGATTGACGCTCTGGCCGCCCATGATGGCTCCACGCTTTATAGAAGCGTGGACCGAGTGATTGAATCTGGACACGATCCACGTCGTTTTGCCGCTGATTTGCTGGAAAGAGTGCGGGATTTAATGATTGTTGACGCACTAGCAGAGAGCGATGCATCGGCAATCTTGCGGGATGTATCCGACGACCAACTGGAGAGAATGCGAACGCAGGCGCAGAGAATTGGTAGCGCTGGACTTTCGCGTATCGCAGATATTGCCGCCGAAGGGCTGACACAAATGCGGGGTGCAACTGCTCCGCGGTTAATGTTGGAGTTGATCTGCGGGCGAATGCTCTTGCCAACTGGAGACAATTCTGAGCGTGGACTTCTGGTCCGCGTAGAGCGTTTAGAGCGAGCCGAGAATTTAGCGCCGATGAGCACAGCATTAACCGTCAATCCATTAATCGCCAATCCACCAGTCGAGAAGAAAACAACGAACAAGATGGAGAGCCAGGAAGAGCAGAAGGTAGAGACTCCAGCTGCACCGTCACAAAAAACGGAACCTGTGCCTCCGGTAAATGCAAAGGTAGCCAAATCAATTAGCTCTATTGATGTGGCCGGGCTTCGTCGCCTTTGGCCAGAGGTAATCGAAGATGTGAAAAAGCGTCGCCGATTGACCTGGTCATTACTCAGCACCAGCGCGCAAATTTTGGGAGTGGACGATATCGCCATCACGATTGCCATAGTTAATGCAGGTGCACGGGATTCTTTTCTGAGGTCGGCCAGTGATGAGATTCTGAGACAAGCTTTTGTAGATGTTGTTGGGGTAGATCGTAAAATTGAAGTTGTAGTTGACCCTTCAATAGATCCGAATACTCCGCATGCACGCGCCGTGCGCGTAGATGAGTCGCCCTCTGATGCCGATCAATTAAGTGGCCATGCTCTTTTGGCGCGCGAACTCGGCGCTCAAATAATTAGCGAAAATCGACGCCCATGAGCGGAGCATATGAAGGTGCGATTCAAGATTTAATCGACGCTTTAGGTCACTTGCCTGGCATTGGACCCAAGAGCGCACAGCGAATTGCCTTCCATATTCTCCAATCCGAACCCGAGACGGCGGCTTCCTTAGTAGATGCGATTCGAACCGTGAAAGAACGGGTCCGATTTTGCACCGAATGCGGCAACGTTTCAGAGGAGGAGAAGTGTCGGATCTGTCGGGATCCGCGCCGCGACAACAGCGCTATTTGCGTCGTGGAAGAGAGCAAAGATGTGATTGCCATAGAGCGGACTCGCGAATTTCGAGGCAAGTACCATGTGTTGGGTGGGGCAATTAGCCCAATAGACGGGATTGGCCCGGATCAATTGCGTATCCGCGAACTGATGGTCCGCTTGGCCGACAGCGCAGTTACAGAAATAATTTTGGCGACCGATCCGAATCTAGAAGGAGAGGCAACGGCTACTTACTTGGCGCGGATGCTCAAACCTTTAGGGCTGCAGGTTTCGCGTTTGGCTAGCGGTTTGCCAGTGGGTGGAGATTTGGAATACGCCGATGAGGTCACGCTGGGACGAGCTTTTGAGGGAAGGCGCCGCGTAGAGTAGATATGTCTTGATATGTGAGACGCTAATCGTCTCATATATTGAAATTAATTTCCCCCACCATGGAGATTGCTTCACAATTGGGCCATGGGGCTCATTGTTCAAAAATATGGCGGTTCTTCCGTCTCTGATGCCGAAGGCATGAAACGCGTGGCGGCCCGCATCGTTGCCACCAAGAGAGCGGGAAATCAGGTTGTTGTCGTGGTGAGCGCCATGGGCGATACGACTGATGAACTTATTGATTTAGCTAACCAAATTACCCCTATGCCGGCCGGGCGCGAACTCGACATGCTTTTGACAGCTGGTGAACGAATTTCTATGGCGCTTTTAGCGATGGCGATTTCTAATTTGGGACATGAGGCGCGATCTTTTACAGGCAGCCAAGCCGGTGTGATCACAGATTCAGTACACGGGCGCGCTCGCATTATTGATATCACACCGGGGCGAATTCAAGAGGCGTTGAAAGAAGGCGCGATCGCAATAGTCGCGGGATTTCAAGGAATCAGCCAGGACACAAAAGATGTAACCACGCTGGGCCGTGGTGGATCTGACACGACAGCGGTTGCCTTAGCTGCGGCTCTAGATGCTGATGTTTGCGAAATTTATACAGATGTCGATGGAGTTTTTAGTGCAGACCCGAGAGTGGTTGTCACGGCTCGCAAGTTGAAATCGGTCACTTATGAAGAAATGTTGGAGTTAGCTGCTAGCGGTGCCAAAGTTCTTCATTTGCGTTGCGTTGAATATGCCAGACGATATGAAATGCCAATACATGTTCGCTCATCTTTTTCAACCAACGAAGGAACTTGGGTGGTAAAGAACCATCCTGAAGGAGACACTATGGAACAGGCAATAATTTCCGGAATCGCTCACGATAAGAGCGAAGCCAAGATCACAATCGTTGGAGTCCCCGACCGCACAGGCGTGGCCGCACGAATATTTCAATCTGTGGCTGACGCCGATATCAATATAGATATGATCGTGCAGAATGTTTCTGCCGCGGCCACAGGCCTGACCGATATTTCATTTACCCTACCCAAGAGTGAAGGCGCCACCGCCACTGCAATCTTGCAAAAGATACAAGGCGAAGTTGGTTTTGCCTCGATTCAGTACGACGATCAGATTGGAAAGCTTTCATTGGTCGGCGCTGGTATGCGCTCGCACCCAGGAGTCACTGCGACGTTTTTTGCCGCTATGTCAGAGGCCGGGGTAAATATCGAAATGATCTCCACCTCTGAAATCCGAATTTCAATAATCTGTCGCGCTACCGATGTCGAGCGCGGAGTCCGTGCCGCTCACACGGCTTTTGAAATGGATGGTGACTCTGAGGCCGTTGTATATGGTGGCACCGGTAGATGATGAAAAAACCATCTCTGGCAGTCGTTGGAGCCACCGGCGCGGTGGGAACCGTCATGTTGGAGATCCTGTCTACGCGCCCTGATGTTTGGGGAGAGATTCGCCTGATTGCTTCTGCACGTAGCGCTGGAAAGAAGCTAATTTGCAGAGGCGAAGAAATTACCGTCGTCGCACTATCACCAGAAGCGTTCGATGGAATTGATGTTGCCATGTTCGATGTGCCAGATGAGATTTCTGCCCAATGGGCTCCGATCGCGGCCTCTCGTGGCGCGGTTGTCGTTGATAATTCTGGCGCTTTTCGAATGGACGCCGACGTTCCACTCGTCGTACCAGAAGTCAATCCATTGGAGGCAAGGAATAGACCTAGGGGAATTATCGCTAACCCCAATTGCACAACACTTTCCATGATTGTTGCGCTGGGAGCACTTCACGAAAAATTTGAATTGAAGGAATTGGTTGTCTCTTCCTATCAGGCAGCTTCCGGGGCTGGGCAGGCCGGGATTGACATCTTGCGCGAGCAGATTAGCGCCGTTGCCGGTAGCGAGGCCGGCACGATAGCGGGAGATTTGAGGAGTTTGATAAAAGATAATGGACCTTTTCCGGCGCCGTTGGCTCTAAATGTTGTGCCGTGGGCTGGTTCGTTGAAAGAGGATGGTTATTCATCTGAGGAGTTGAAGGTCCGTAACGAATCCCGAAAAATTCTAGGCCTTCCAAATCTTAAGGTGGCCGCCACTTGTGTTCGCGTACCTGTGATCACGACACACTCGTTGACCGTGCATGCAGTCTTTGCCCAAGAACCATCGCGAAAAGCAGCGCAAGATATTTTGAGTAACGCTGCTGGGGTCAAATTGGTAGACGATCCAGAAAATTACCAATTCCCAACTCCGGCGGATGTGGTTGGCACTGATCCAACTTGGGTGGGGCGAGTTCGAAAGAGCATCGACGATCCAATGGCTCTAGACATGTTCGTCTGCGGAGATAATTTGCGTAAAGGTGCCGCTCTCAACACCGCCCAGATTGCCGAGCTACTCGCCCTGGAATTTTCAAAGTAGCGCGATGAAAAATAGCGACGGAAATCGGGACGATAGAGTAATTTCGCATTTTGGCGGAGAGTGGAAAGCATTTAATTATTTAGACGAAGAGCGGCTCTCTGAGATACAGGCTCAATTTGATGCCTATCTGGCGCCGCTACCTGAAGAAATTCGTCGCAAGACAGATTTAGCAACAGGTGATTTTGGAGCAGGAAGTGGACGCTGGGCGCATTTCTTTCTCAAGCAAGCCCGCGAATTGTGGTTGGTGGAGCCGGGTCTGGAATCTTTCGCCGTTTTATCCGAGAGGTTTAGCAAAGAGCCCAGAGCGCACCTCTTGAATCAGACTGTGTCAGAAAATGACATCCCTAACGAAAGTCTAGATTTGGCAGTTTCGTTGGGCGTACTTCACCATATTCCTGACACCCTTGAGGGAATCAAGGCAATATTCGCGAAGACCAAACCAGGTGGCTATTTTCTCTGTTACCTCTATTACGCGATGGAGAATAAGCCAGTTGCTTACCGAGCTCTTTGGAAAGTTTCCAATGCGCTTCGCACCTCCATCTCCAAGATGCCTTACTTTGCGAGAAGGGTAGTCTGCGAATTAATTGCGGCGCTGGCCTATCTACCTTTGGCACGCTTTTCAAAATTGGTAGAGAAACTGGGGATCTCGTCAAGAAATATCCCACTTCATCACTACCGTGACATGACTTTTTATGTGATGCGAAATGATGCTTACGATCGCTTTGGTACTTCATTGGAGCAACGCTTCACCAGGGCTCAAATATCTGAAATGATCGCGTTGTCAGGATTTGATATCTCCACTCTCAAATTTTCCGTGAGTGAACCTTTTTGGACTTTTTCCGTAAGGAGGTAAGGTCAAATCCGAGTAAACGGGGTGTGGCGCAGTTTGGTAGCGCGCGTCGTAAGGGATGGCAGTGCGTTCAAATCCAGTCACCCCGACTCTTTAGCTGTGAGTGTCACCAATGAAACTTCGGGTGGACTCGCAATGCGAATTCGCGCGAAAGGGCTAGTTCCCATTCCTGCTGAAACGTGAAGCCAAGGTTCGCGGCCAAAGCGGGTTAAACCGCGCGCTCGCCATGTTGGTAGATCACAGTTGGTGGTTAGCGCCCGACTTCCACCTGGCCAAGGTAGGCGAACCTGTCCACCATGCGTATGTCCGGCAAAAATGAGATCTACTCCATCCTCACCCATCGCCGTCAGTAGTCTCTTATACGGAGCGTGAGTAACGCCAATGGATACTTCGGCGTTAGCAACTGGCGCGCCTTCTACAAGGGAGTAATCGTCTCGTTCCAAATGTGCATCGTCGGTTCCGCGCGCTTCAAAAATAGTGTCCTTGATCTTTAAGATCGTTTTTCTCCGGTTGAGATCGAGCCAGCCACGTTTAGTGAGTCCTTGCGCCAATTCCCCAAAAGGAAGTGGTTCCCCGTGGAGTCGCTCTCCATGGTCTTGCGTTAGATAGGAAAAGGGATTTTTGGGAACGGGAGCGAAGTAATCATTTGAACCAAAGACGAAAAGTCCTGGCAAATCAAGTAGATCTTCTAGGGCATACAAAACTACTGGAACGGCGTGCAGGTGGCCTAGAAAATCTCCCGTGCTAATTACAAGATCTGGATGCAAATTAGCAAAACTCTTGATATCGATAATTTCTCGTCTCCGCTTAGGAGTTATGTGTAGGTCTGAGAAATGCAAAACGCGAATGGGGCGATGTCCCACGGGCAGGATAGGAATTTGCGCAGAGCGAATTACATAACTCATTGCTCCTCCTATACCTAAGTCGTGAGAAGATAACCCTATGGGAATAAAAGAGAAGTTAAGAGGCGACCTAACCCAGGCAATACGCTCCCGGGATGAATTAACTTCTGGGACGATTCGCATGGTCTTGTCTGCTATTACCAACGAGGAAGTTGCGGGAAAGAGCGCTCGCGAACTCTCAGAAGCAGAAGTTATCGCCGTGCTTTCCCGCGAGACAAAAAAGCGCCGCGAAGCAGCTGAAGCATTTGATCTGGGTGAGCGGCCAGAACGTGCCGCATTAGAGCGAGCAGAGAGCGAAGTAATCGGCAGATACTTACCAGCGCAGTTAAGTGGCGCCGAACTTGAGAAACTTATTGCCGAGGCAATTGCCGAAACTGGTGCAAGTGGTCCGGCGGGCATGGGGTTAGTGATGAAAGTACTATCACCCAAAATCGCGGGTAAGGCCGATGGTGGTGCGGTTTCCGCGGCAGTTAAGGCGGCGTTGGCTAATTAATTCGCTTTAGCGCGGACCTTTAAGGCAGCTTCTTTAAAGAGCTCCAACGCGTCGCGGTTGAGTTCAACTCCCAGCCCGGGACGCTCGGGAATGCTCACCTTTCCAGCATCGAGTTTCACCTCATCTGTTACCAATTCTTTGCGAAGTCGTGATTCACAAAGGGCTGGCGGTAAAAATTCAAAGAATGGCATGTGGGCAGTCACCGTCGCCAAATGGGCGGCGGCGGCAACAGACAAGCCAGTCTTCCAGAGATGGGGAACAACCAACTTTCCCCTTTCGGCAGCCATCTTCGTTACCTTAAGAGCTTCGCTGAGCCCGCCCACTCGTCCAATATCTGGTTGCACTACCGCAACTCCGCCTTGATTAACGAGCGCTTCAAATTCATAATGCGTAGTTAG
>JANXME010000021.1 GCA_025354785.1 Actinomycetes bacterium
CGAAAGAGCAAAGCCTGCCATTGATGCGCCAGCGAAGAAGCCCGAGTCCGTTAAAAAAACGGCGGGGAGTTCGCCAAAAAAAGCCACGGGTAAATCCGCGATTAAGAAATCGAAGAATGTAGCGAAGAAGCCCGCCGCTAAGCGAAAGTAATTTTTGGTGGGATATCAGATGCAAGAAAGTTCACGCGCACCAGCCGAGGCAATCTCACCGGTGACTAAAGACCGAAATGTTCGCCATATTCCCGCCATTGATGGTTTGCGAGCGGTCGCAGTCGCGGCGGTAATGCTCTACCACTTAGGTTTTAATTGGCTTCCCGGTGGTTTTTTAGGTGTCGACCTCTTCTTTGTCATCTCTGGTTACGTTATTACTAGGTTGCTTCTAGATTCCATCCAAAGAAGTGGTGGCCTGGATCTGCGCGGTTTCTACTCCGCACGGGCCAGACGTCTCCTTCCGGCTTTGGTTTTCATGATCGTCACTACTGCGCTATTTGTTGGAGTTTGGGCGCCAGAGGCGATTAAACGATTCCTTACCGATCTGCCCTTTGTACTCACGGGAACAATGAATTGGGCACTGGTCTATCGCCATCAAGATTACTTTGAATCAATAGGGCGTCCTCCACTTCTACAGCACACATGGTCTCTGGCAGTAGAGAGCCAGTTCTACCTAGTCTGGCCATTGATCCTGCTTTTAGTCTTAAAGCAATTTGGCAAGAAGGCAATACCGGGTGCAGCGCTGGCAATTGCCGCCATCTCCGGTGGCGCTCTCTTGCTCCTCTCTTTTCGACTGGACTCGGCAAGTGGACAGAGCGTAAGCCATGTTTACTTTGGCACTGACACCCATAGCATCGGATTGTTTCTTGGCTCTGCGTTAGCGGTGAGTTGGATTCCGCAAAATCTGAGTACCAAAATTTCAGATCGTGCCCAAGATTTTATTGATGGAATTGGAGTCGTTGGCCTTCTAGGTATTCTGGCCTGCTTTCTATTTATCAATGAAAGCGATGCCACGCTCTATAGAGTGGCGTTTCCATTGGCCGGCGTATTTGCTTGCGCCACCATTATTTCATTGGTTCATCCTGCCTCACGCTTTGCCCCGCTATTGAGTTCTAAGCCCATTCTCTGGATTGGGGAACGTTCTTATGCAATCTATTTGTGGCATTGGATAATCTTCCAGGTCACTCGCCCCAGCGTCGATTTAGCAGGTGCGGCTTGGGCGCTCTATACGCTCCGCATATTGATCGTCTTCGCGCTGGCAGATATCTCCTTGCGTTGGGTAGAACTGCCAGTGCGCAATGGTGCAATCGAAACTTGGTTCCGCGGTATGAAATACCGGACAAAGAAGGTACGAATTCGACAAAAGAGTTCAGTCTTGGCCGCGATACTTGCACTTCTGATTGCTACCTCGCTGGTGAGCGCTAACGCCATAACCCAGAGCGCGCGCAGCCAGAGCGCTTTGAAGTCGGCACTTTCGGCGCCGACCAAAGTGGTAAAGGAGCAGCCCACAGAGGCGCAATTTCCCAACCTTTGGGTCACGGGTGATTCTGTGATCTTGGGAATTCGCTTCTCACTTGATCAGGTATCTCCGATTGGCTTGATAAATGCAAGGGTTGGCCGACAAGCCGGTGAACTCATTAACGTCATTCGCCACGATAAGTCCGCAATGCCGGGCTCAACTATCATCTTGGATTTAGGCAACAACAACCGATTGACTGAATTGGAAGTTAGGACCATATTTGAAGAGTTGGCCGATCAACCTCGGATAATCCTGATAAATACTGCCGTGCCGCGGCCTTGGAGAGAGCAGAACAACGAGCTAATTGCGCGCGTGGCGAAAGAGTACCCCCAGACAAGGATTGTTGATTGGTACTCAATCTCGCTTGGCCACCCCGAATATTTTGGCCCGGATGGGGTTCATTTAGTGCAAGCAGGAATTGATTCTTATGTAGGGGCAATTGCCGAAGTCTTGAAAAGTCATGAAGAAGTCAGAAATAAATAGCCCCCGAGCGTTTTGGGCACGAGGGCTATTTACAATAAATCAATTCTAATATTTTACGATATTAAAATTTTTGATATTAAATTTTCGGCTATTAACCCCAAGTTCCGGCAAGCCCAAAGGCCTTAGCCGACGTTACTTCGGAATCAGAATAAACGCTGGATACTTTAAAAGAGGTCCAGGCATCTGCACTTGACTTCGCAATATCTTGGGCTATGACTGTAGCTGGAACCGTTGCGATCACTTTCCAAGCCCCGCCCGCTACTGAAATCTCCACGTTGTATCCAGTGAGTCCTTCTGTCGCCGATGGAGCGCTCCATGTAATCACCGCTTTGCCTTGGGCAGAACCGGCAGTGTAATTAGCGACCACTCGGCCAGGGGCCTCATGGGCGGCAAGCATCGCGCCGCTATCAGCAGGGGTTTCGCTCGCACTTTCTGAGGGAGTTTCAGATGGGGTTTCGCTCGCACTTATGCTGGGCTCAGCGCTCTTAGATTCAGATTTAGTGGGAGCCGCAGTCACATCATCAGACTTATTGCCGGCGCGACTGGAAACGATTGCAATGAGCAAAATTAGTCCTATACCTAACGCGAAAATAACCCGTCGAGATGGACCATTTGCCTTAACCGGGGCGCTCTTTACGATCGGAGCCAATGCGGGAGCAGGCGCTGGAGTAGAAAATACCTCAAGGCGACCTGGCCGAGCTACGACTGGGGCTTCAGGAACATCAAATCTGAGAACGGTTTTCTTTGCTACTGCTTTTTTCGCAGACCGTTTAGCAGCGCTCTTCTTAACGGGTGCCTTCTTGGCTGCAGATTTTTTAGCTGGCGCTTTCTTCGCAACAGCTTTCTTCGCAACAGCTTTCTTAGCGGCTACCGACTTGGTGGCAGCTTTCTTAGCAGTAGCCTTCTTAGCTGGCGCTTTCTTCGCAACAGCTTTCTTTGCAACAGCCTTCTTCGCCGGCTTCTTTGCACTTACTTTTTTGACTGCCACGTTTACTCCTTGGGTAGCGGAATGTACTTTTGCGTTACAGGGAAAATCTTATGAGAGAAGGTTACCCCAGGGCGTCCAAGAAGGCAGTAATTCTTGGCGCAATTGCTCGTAGCGATTGGCCACGATGACTAATTGCATCCTTGGCTTTCGCCTCAAATTGGGCCGTCGAGAGCCCACTGCCCAGAGGTTGGAAAATTGGGTCATACCCGAAGCCATTGCTGCCAACTGGCGCTCGCAATATTCTCCCACGCATAATCCCCTCCTCACTCAAAAATGAACCATCTTGAGCCACAAAAGCGGTCACACAGGTGAAGTGTGCACTGCGCTCTTCATCGGCAACTCGTTCTAACTGCGATAGAACTTTTTCAACATTGGCGCCATCATTGCCGTGTTCGCCCGCCCACCGCGCCGAGAAAATTCCGGGCGCCCCATTCAACGCATCAACACAGAGCCCGCTGTCATCAGCGATCGCCGCCAGACCAGTCTGCTCGCTCACTGTGCGCGCTTTCAGCAAGGCATTTTCCAAAAATGTAGTACCAGTCTCCTCTACATCACCGAGTTCGGAGAACTGATCTAGCCCCACTAACTCAATCTTATAGTTAGCGATCTCCCCACCTAAATCTGAGGAAACCTCATTGAGAATACGTCGGAACTCCACAATTTTTCCGGGGTTACGAGTAGCCAGAACTAAGCGATGAGAAATCATAAAGTGATATTAACTTTCCAAGGCTTTCTTCTGCATTAACTTCAATTCTTCACATCCGGCCAACGCCAAATCCAAGAGAGAATCCAGTAAGGCGCGGTCAAATGGTTCACCCTCGGCCGTGCCTTGCACCTCGATGAAACGACCATCACCGCTGCAGACGACATTCATATCGGTGTCAGCGCGCACATCTTCTTCATAGCAAAGATCAAGCATCGGAACACCATTTACGATTCCAACGCTAATGGCCGCCACCGAATCTAAAAGCGGCTTAGCGCTTTCTGCGATATGACCCTTTGCCTTGGCCCAGGCAATCGCATCTGCCAGCGCTACATATGCGCCCGTAATTGCCGCCGTGCGAGTTCCGCCATCTGCTTGCAATACGTCGCAATCAATAATTATGGTGTTCTCGCCTAGCTCTTTGGTATTTACTATCGCCCGCAAAGACCTGCCAACAAGGCGCGAAATTTCTTGAGTGCGGCCACCCAACTTCCCCTTTACGCTCTCTCTGTCGGAGCGGGTATGTGTTGCGCGCGGCAGCATGGAATATTCAGAAGTCACCCAGCCTTTGCCGCCATCTTTGAGCCAGCGCGGAACTCCAGGGGTGAAGGATGCTACGCATAGAACGCGCGTCTTGCCGAATTCCACTAAGACCGAGCCCTCGGCATGATCTAACCAATTGCGAGTAAAGGTAATCTGGCGTAGATCTGCGTTTTCTCTGTCATCGTTGCGAGACATTTTTCCTGCTCTCTTCTCAATTTATCGTCGAAACCTAGCGGAATAACCGCCTGCTTACCTACCGCTTTAAATGGCTAGAAGATGTTTGCGAATGGCCCCCTATAAATCGCGATGTTCGACGCGCCCGACCTCTGGACCCAAAAAGCGACGTGCCAATTTTTCAAATGATTGTGCATCTCCGGTGGCCAAGAAACGATGGGTTGGCGCCTTAGCTTCTCCGGACCGCAGCAATGAGTTCTCTACGAGTACCCGATAAAGATCTTTTGCAGTCTCCTCCGCGCTGGATACTAGCGAGACACCGTTACCCATAACGTATGAAATTACACCGGTGAGTAAGGGATAGTGGGTGCATCCCAAAACCAGGGTGTCAACGTCGGCAGCAATAAAAGGGGCGAGATAGTCGCGCGCAATATCCGTAATTTCTTTCCCAGAAGTTTCACCACGTTCGACATATTCCACCAAAAGAGGGCACGCTGCCGAGGTAACTTGCAAGTGCGGAGCAGCGGCAAACGCATCTAAGTAAGCCCTAGAGTCAATAGTGGCGCTAGTTCCGATTACGCCAATTCGTCCACTACGAGTGGCTGCTACTGCCCTACGTACTGCAGGCTGAATAACTTCCACTACCGGCAATGAATAGCGCTCGCGCGCATCGCGCAACATCGCCGCACTTGCAGTATTACAGGCGATAACTAAAGCCTTAACGCCTTGCTCAACCAGAAAATCTAAAGATTCCAAGGCATAGGTTCGTACCTGCGCCAAAGGTCGCGGACCATAGGGTCCGCGTGCGGTATCGCCAATATAGAGAGTGGATTCATTGGGAAGTTGATCCAGAATCGCGCGAGCCACGGTGAGTCCGCCGACCCCGGAATCAAATATTCCAATTGGAGATTCGCTCATGAGCGTTTAAGTCTCGCGTTGGGTCGCACACCGCTTCCAAACAATTTAAAAATATTCAAAGTCTCTTACCCGCCAGCTACTGCCGGGAGAATCGTAATCGAGTCTGCGCCCTTGGTTGGCGAATCCAGACCTCCCGTAAAACGAACATCCTCGTCATTGATATAAACGTTGATAAATTTTCTAAGTTCGCCGTTCTCCAATAGGCGATCACCGAGGCCACGGTAATTTAGATCTAAGTCTGCAATTACCTCCGACAAGGTCGATCCTTTTGCGCTAACTAATTTCTGATCTTTGGTATATGGGCGCAGAATCGTAGGAATTCGCACCTCAATATTTACCTCGTTATTTGGCACTTTTATCCCTTCCTTGGTCCCGGCATTGGCTCCATCCAGGAGCCCCATCCAGTGGCCTATCCACCTTTGCCTGAAGTTGTTGCATCAATTGACCCATCGAAGTTCATGTAGCAATTATGACAACTTCCTCCTCATCCACCACGCCATCGATGATGCGGAAGGAGCGAAATTCAACTTCGGGGGCAATTTCTTCGCGGGTGGAGAGTAAGAGGTAGTGGGCCCCTGGTTCACCGGCGTAGGCAATATCTGAACTGGAGGGATAAGCCGGCGAAGTGGGATGAGAGTGATAGACCACCACCATCTCCTCGCCATCATCGTCCAGGCCGCGATAAAGAGCCAAGAGATCCTTAGGCGCAAATTCGTAGAAAACCGGCGATGCCGCAGCGTTAAACATAGGTTTCAAGCGTGAAGCCTGGTCTTTTCCCGTTGGTCCCAAAATAACTCCACATGCTTCATTGGGAAGTTCGGCATAAGCCTGAGCGGTAATTTGATCAACAAAATCTTGGGATATGTGAAGGACCACTAAGAACTTCCTCCCAAATCTTCGCTGCTGACCGTATCTTCAAGATCATCTAGCAGGCAGTTCACCAAACTTTCTTGAAGCCAACCCAGCCACGAGTAAACGGCATATACCCCGCGCATGGGGTCGTCAGGTGAGAGCAACTCCAATTGCTCGTATGAGTTCTCTTGCACATTTAGCCGAACACCGAGCGCCAAACGGATGTCATTGATTGCGCCCAGCCAAGCGCTTGCTGCCTCTTCGTTTAAACGGATCGTGGAATCTTGCATATTCAATAAATCCGAACGTACTAAATGCGCATGCGCTCGCTTCTTGGCGCGCAATTCGGTCTCCGTAAAACGGCGGAAGTCCGCCGAATCAACAGAATCGGCATATGCATTTGGGAGCAAGCGGGCGAGGACTTCATCGTCGGGCGGTGAATCATGTCCAGTTAAATTAATTAGCGCCGCTAATGGATCGGAATGAACTTCATCTACCCGTTCTGCCAAAATCTCCAGGAGCTGCTCCGTTAAATTGATCAAGACTTCAGTTTCAGTTTCGGCAAAAATCGCCGCAAAAGTTCCGTCGCCATGGCGCAGAAACGCTGATGAAATCACCATTACAAATCGCGCGTTTCTGTCATTGCCTTATTCGCCATCATGGCTCAGAGTTGCCCAGAGCCCGAACTCATGCAGCCGCTGTACATCTCGCTCCATCTCTTCTCGACTTCCAGTAGAAACCACCGCCTTGCCTTCGTTATGCACCTTTAACATCAGCTCGGTGGCACGCTCCTTTGAGTAGCCAAAAACTGTAATGAAAACATAGGTCACGTAACTCATGAGATTTACCGGATCGTCCCAAACGATGGTGATCCAGGGACGGTCAACGAGGAAGGAGGGTTGTATCTGCTCTTCCACTTTCTCTTTCAGTTTAACCATCTCTACCCTTTGACTAAACTTTCAAAGTACAAGTATGGCAAATATTGGGCTCTCGCTCTGCGCAAATGACGAGTCTTCGGCAACGCTTACCCGATACCTCTTTATACCGGTCCCGCTTTCCACCGTTGAAATCGCGTAGTCACCTAACTCTCCAGTCTTAATTTGGTCGTTTACAACCAGCCACTTTCCAGCCACATACTTTTCCAAAATGACCGAGATTCCGGCCTGATGGGGTTGGACCACACCGGAAATGGTGATCGGTATGCCCATTGAATTCAAAGTCGGCGCGACCACCGATATGAGTCGGCTGGAAGTGATAGTCACCTCTGCGCTTTGTGAAGCCGCTCTCTCCCAAGTGGCATCCGAGGAGAGTCGAAGTGTTATGGTTTTTCCGACAATTAGTGAAGTGATAACAATCCCATCTTGAGTACTTGTTAACTGGCCGATCTCACGCCAGAGCTCCTCGCCGACAGATTTCGCTTCTATACGGACCGCCAATCCGGCAATAGGTTGGCCGTCGGTAAGTAGAACTGTTCCAGCTAACGAAACTTGAGATCCATACGTGACGCTGCTCTGATCTGAAGTAAGCGTCGCCAAAACTAGATCCGGCGCAACCGATTGCGCAACTTGGCGAACCGCAATATTGGCCGCCGGATCCTCCATTCCAAAAGTCCAGGCGGCAATTCCGCCCAAATGGTATTTGGCAACTAGTTGGGCCCTGGCTGCATAAGAGCGGGCATCTTGATACCAAGCAGTTCGGGTGGCAGTACAAATTGTTGCTAAGCCAGAAGAGGTCTGACCGACATAAGTTTTTTCATAGGTGAAGTTCACTTCCCCAAATGCTTGATTGTATGTAGGCACCGCAAAATAACTTGCCGCTAGGCCCGCCGCTTTAGACATGACAAAGGTGGCCGCCTTGGCTCCAGCAACAACCGTGCTGGAGTATTGACTAGGACAGATTCCAACTACTTTTGTTACCCAATCTCGACCATAGCCGGCTACCCCAACATAAATCTTCGATGCGGGCACCACAGAAATCGCATACTGCAGACTCTGTTCTATCCAAGTCAATGGACCGATGGGACCGGGGTTACTTGTCGAGTAGTCGTAAGTCATTATCCGCAAGCGATCAATGAAGGGTGAGATGCTCGCCCAATCAAAGACGTAATAACCCTTCTTCCCGCTAACCGGGTCAAATAAGACGGGCGTGGTAACCGATAAAACTTTGCCCAGAGCATGCAAGGAAGTACTAAGTTCTTGAATAAAACTAACCCAATTTGGGCGAGTAGAGTTCCATGAGGCGGTGCCGTCGACAAAGGCGAAGCCTTCAAAATCTAAATCAATGCCATCGTAATTATTCTTTAGCACCAAGGCAGTTATTGTTGCCACAATTTGCGAACGCGTGCTGGGCTGGGCGATCAGCCCTGCTAGGACAGCCTTCGCAGTGCCATCAGTAATAGTGGGGATGATAGTAAAACCAGAATCACGCATTGTGGTTATGGGGGTTGATATAGGGACGTTGGGATTTGCCGGCGTGTAAAGATCAGTGATTTTGGTTTCGCTCTTTAGCGTGTACCAAAAAGGCATAACCTCTTTAATGAGATCTCCATTTGCTACGGCCGATGGCAAAGCGGTATCCATTGAATAATATGGAATCCAACCGCTTAAGATTTTTCTTGGAGGTGCATCCGCAGATTGAGCACTTTCGACCATAAAGCTAGTCGCGAATAGTGAAATTGTCGTTGTGACTACCACTAGAAGGAGTTGGCGTTTGCGAACGCCTGGCCAATACATTGACACGCTATCCCTCCCCGTAAGACAAAAATTCACCCAGAATTTCTTATCTAGCGTTGCGCTAGTTGGGCAGTTTACCTTTGGATTTGAGCGTTTCGGCTACGATCGCCTTTTCGCCACCGCAACTGACGCTTTCACAGTAGTTACACAGTGAAATATTCTTTACTTAAATGCGCGGTGGTTGAGTTCACCTAAATCCAGCAGTCACTTTTGCCTTTTTAGTTGCGCGAATGATGAGCGCTAGAGAATTCCTAATATATGTTTTGGCGCTGGGACCTGTAACAGGCGCTGCTTTCAATCCCGTTCGCTGGTTTGGCCCAGCATTAGCTGGGGGTAATTGGCAAAATGGGTCGCTATATTTATCGGCCCCGCTCTTAGGTGCGGCCCTGGCTGTGCCGCTCCACCGCTTTTTAACGAAAGGCACTCGACCAACGGCTCACTCAAGAAGAAATAGTTTTTAGATGTTGCTCTAGAGCCGCACTATTTATCCTCGGGCGCTGGTCGCAAGCCAGAATAAATCTCTTTACAAATCGGGCAGATAGGAAATTTCTCTGGATCTCGGGTTGGAACCCATTTCTTGCCGCAGAGTGCTCGGACCGCCTTGCCGCTCACAGCCGATTCTAGAATTTTCTCCTTCTTCACATAATGTGAAAAACGATCATGATCTCCATCATCTATCTGTAGCTCAGGCCTTGTGAGAAGGTCAGTATCACTTTCGCTCTCCGACCCACGCTTGAAAATTCCCATGGCTCCAAAGATACTCAAGAAGTGCCAACTCCAGGAATCCAACTCCAGGAATTCAGGTGTGCAGGTAGAATGTGACAATGAAAGACCTCCTGCGCACCGCTGATCTGAGCCGCGAAGATGTAGATCTTCTGTTGTCCACCGCCGCTGATTTTGCGCGCGATCCCCTTCAAGCCAGATCGGCTCTGGCTAATCGCACTGTCGCCATTTATATGACCAAGCCCTCAACTCGTACCCGCCTGGCCTCAGAAACAGCGGTTGCGCACTTGGGCGGCACACCAATTTTTATTCGCGGAGATGATCTACAACTAGGCCGCGGTGAAACTATCTCCGATACCGCCAAAATAATTAGCGGTTTTGCTAGCGCACTAATCGTGCGCACATTCGCCCAATCAGATGTGGATGAATTAGGTACCGCGGCCAGCATTCCAGTGATTAATGCTCTTACCGATGACGACCACCCCACCCAACTCCTTGCCGACTGGTTAACGATTCGCGAGACCTTTGGTGAAAATATTGCAGGTCGAAAATTTACTTACTTAGGTGATGGCAACAATATGTCGCATGCCTGGTTAACCATGGGCGCAATCATGGGAGCCCATGTTGTGGCAGCTACCCCTGCTGGAAAGTGGGCGCCAAATCCGGGTGTGGTTGCGCAAGCCCAGGCAATTGCGAAACAAACCGGAGGTAAGGTGGAAGTCATCCACGATGCCGAAGAAGCTGCCCGCGGGGCCAGCGTTCTCTACACCGATGTTTGGATCTCGATGGGAGACCCAGAGAGCGAGCGCGCCGAGAAAATGCGAGTGCTAGCACCTTTCGCAGTCGGATCGCAGTTGATGGATATAACCGCAAAGGATTCAATATTCATGCATTGCCTGCCAGCCCACCGCGGCGAAGAGGTAAGTGCCGAGGTAATCGATGGACCGCGCTCGGTCGTATGGCGAGAAGCCTTGCATCGCCGCACCACGATTCAATCTCTTCTCTTCCATTTACTGCGCGGGGAGATAGAAGGGCGAGGTTAAAAAAGCACTTACTTCACTTTTGCCACCTCCACATTTGATTTTTTCCCATGTCGCTCAGAGTCTGATTGGACTTAGATCGGAATGTGATCGGTTAGACAAAGAATTGAATGACAAGTAATAGTGCAGGCACTACGGTATTGCCCATGCGTGTAGCAGTTCCAACAGAAATCAGATCAGGTGAAAAACGCGTAGCCCTCGTCCCAGACATCATTAATAAATTGGTTCGTCTTGGACTTGAGGTTGCAATTGAGTCAGGAGCCGGGCTTAACTCCCTGGCCTCTGACGCAGACTTTGAAGCAGCCGGCGCCATCATCGTAAAAGGTGATGTATTGAAGAGCGCCGATGTTGTTCTATCAGTCTCTCCATTGACCCCGGCACAGATCAAGACGCTGAAGCGCGGGGCAATTACCATTTCTTTCCTCTCCACTGCCACTGCCCAGGATTCAATCGAGGCTGCGGTGAAAGCGGGAGTTACCGCCTTTTCCTTGGAGTTGGTGCCGCGAATTTCGCGTGCACAGTCCATGGATGCGTTGACCTCGCAAGCGCTCTGCGCCGGATATAGAGCAGTCTTGGTGGGCGCAGAATTATCGCCGCGCTTCTTCCCCCTCTTAATGACTGCCGCCGGAACCGTAACTCCCGCACAAGTGCTGGTGCTGGGGGCGGGCGTTGCAGGTCTGCAGGCAATTGCAACTGCGCGTCGCCTAGGTGCGGTCGTCTCTGCCTACGACGTTCGACCTTCATCGGCAGATGAAGTTAAGTCGATGGGCGCGACCTTCATTAATTTGGATCTGGAGTCTCTTGAGGGCGCGGGCGGATATGCGCGCGAAATGACTGAGGATCGCGCAGCTAAACAACGCGAGCTTCTCACTCCATATATTGCAAAGTCGCATCTCTTAATTACCACCGCAGCAGTTCCAGGACGTGCGGCGCCACGTTTGGTCACAAAGGCGATGGTGGATTCGATGGCGCCAGGTGCTGTCATCGTGGACTTGGCAGCCGAAACTGGCGGCAACGTGGAAGGTTCCAAGCCGGGGGAAATTGTCACTACTTCAAACGGTGTCTTGATCTGGGGCGGAAAAGATGTACCTAGCCAACTCCCCTTCCA
>JANXME010000049.1 GCA_025354785.1 Actinomycetes bacterium
GAGATCTCTACCAAGTCGCCATCTGCATCAGCAATATCTTCCAAGGATAAGACGTTAAGTTCTTCAGCGATTTGTTCACGCATTTCAGGTGGCAATTTGCTCCATCCAGCAGCTGCAATCAGGGCTCTACCAAGAGGCTGGCGAATCTTGACCGCCGATTCCGCTCGTGCAGATCGCCCTAATTCGACAATCCGGCGAGTTAAGCCGACTTGAGCGGAAAGATTTTGATCAATTAAACTCGAATTGGCCTCGGGAAAACTGGCTAAATGAATAGAAATCTCCGCGTCGGGCTCTACTGGACGAACTAGTTGCTGCCAAACGCTTTCGGAAATAAAAGGAACCATGGGTGCTAGAAGAAGAGTTAGCGTTCTAAGACATTCATGCAAGGTCGCTAGGGCAGATGGATCTCCTTCCCAAAACCGCCGCCGAGATCGACGTACGTACCAATTTGAAAGGTCGTCGATGAAGGTTGCCAGCGCTTTGCCAGCAGCCTGTGAGTCAAAGTTTTCGAGCGCTTGGTCCACCTCTTGAATGAGAGATTGCAAATCAGAATAGATCCAGCGATCCATTAGAGGGCGATCAGCAATTGGAGTACTTTGAGTGAGATTGAAATTAGAGGCTTTGGCATACAGAGCCAAGAAGCATACGGTGTTCCAATAGGTGAGGAGAATCTTTCGGACTACATCGCCGAGTGCTTCATGACCTACTCGTCTGGAGGCCCAGGGAGATCCCGCTGCCAACATGTACCAACGTACGGCGTCGGCTCCATGCTGTTCCAGCAGCGGTAGCGGCTCTAGAACGTTGCCAAGGTGCTTGCTCATTTTGCGACCATCTTTATCCAAGATATGTCCTAAACACAGAACACTTTGAAAGGAACTTTTTTCAAAGACTAAAGTTCCAATCGCCATCAGCGTATAAAACCAACCTCTAGTTTGGTCGATCGCTTCGCAAATAAAATCGGCTGGGTAGGCAGCTTCGAACTTTTCTATTGAGCCAGGCTTATGCGGATAACCCCATTGCGCAAAGGGCATAGCCCCGGAGTCATACCAACAATCGATGACCTCGTTAACTCTTTGCATGGGCAATCCGCATTGGGTGCAGCTCCAGCTAATGTCATCTACGAATGGACGGTGTGGATCTAGCGCACTTAAATTCTCGCCTGCGAATTCGCCCAATTCTTCCAAAGAGGCAACGCAAATATCGTGCAAATTCTCGCATCGCCAAATGGGCAGTGGGGTACCCCAATACCTATTTCGTGAAAGTGACCAATCGATATTATTATTTAGCCAGTCTCCGAATCGGCCATGTTTTATGGTCTCGGGGTACCAAGAGGTCTTTTCGTTTTCGCGCAACAAATCTTGCTTTATGGAAGTTGTTCTTACATACCATGAGGGTTGTGCGTAATACATAAGTGGAGTGTGGCATCGCCAACAATGTGGATATGGGTGCTCGAAAGGCAGATGTTTATAAAGGGCTCCGATTCGCTTTAGTTCCTTAACTAGCAACTTGTCAGCCTCTTTGAAAAAAGCGCCCCCGATCAACTCGATTTCCGGCAAAAATGTTCCATTTGCCGCTATGGGATTGATTACGGGCAAACCGTAAGCCTTTGCAACTAAAAGATCGTCCGCTCCAAAAGCAGGAGATTGGTGAACTAATCCAGTTCCGTCTTCGGTCGTCACGTAATCGGCCAAGACTACAAAATGTGAATCTGGAATATCGACCATGGTTAGTGGTCTTTGATATTTTGTGTGTTCCAACTCTAGCCCTATCAAAGTTTGAAGTATTCGAACTTCGCCCTTTAGAAATCCAACCAATTTTTCTGCAATAACTAGTACTTCACTCTCGCCATCAAGAACTTCTTCGACGACTAGATACGTGACCGCTGGATTTACCGCGATTGCCGTATTGGAAACCAGAGTCCATGGAGTCGTAGTCCACACGAGAAGAGAGGCTTTGAGTTGAGCCAACGGCCCGTTGGTGATTGGAAA
>JANXME010000072.1 GCA_025354785.1 Actinomycetes bacterium
TTGAAACCAACTTCCCGCAATTGTGAAAGTTTTTCTCCGTCAACCGAATCAGGATTCGCCTCCAAGGTTATTTCGCAACCTTTAGCAATCTCCCAATTTTGGCCAATTGCAACAATAACTCTTCCTAGATCGGCAGCGGGCAAGAGGCTAGGCGTGCCTCCCCCAAAGAATATTGTTGAAATTTCTCCAGAAGCGTGGCCTTTGGCCAATTCAATCTCTTGCAGTACCGCGCCAATGTAATCTCCAGAAACCGCGGCTAACGTTGCGCCTTCCAACAATTCATTTGGGGTGTAAGTATTGAAATCACAATATCCGCAGCGTCGCACGCAGTATGGAATGTGCACATAAAAAGAGAGCGCTGACACAATTACTTTCTGGAGGCTTTCGCCTTATCAATATCGGCATCGGTGGCAAGAGCGGCAACAAATGCCTCCTGTGGCACTTCAACCCGACCCACCATCTTCATGCGCTTCTTGCCCTCCTTCTGTTTCTCCAGAAGTTTGCGCTTGCGCGATATATCGCCGCCGTAACACTTGGCCAGTACATCTTTTCGAATGGCGCGAATTGTCTCGCGGGCAATAATGCGCGCCCCGATTGCGGCTTGAATAGGTACTTCAAATTGTTGACGCGGAATTAGTTCGCGCAATTTCGCCGTCATCATCAGCCCATAGGCATAAGCCTTGTCTCGGTGCACGATGGCGCTAAAAGCATCAACGGGCTCGCCCTGTAGCAAAATATCAACTTTTACAAGATCTCCGGCTGCGTCTCCGATTGCTTCGTAGTCAAGGGAGGCGTAACCGCGAGTACTGGATTTCAATTTATCGAAGAAATCAAAAACAATCTCAGCCAAAGGTAGGGTGTAACGAATCTCAACTCGATCTTCGGAAAGATAATCCATTCCCAGTAAGGTCCCGCGTCGTTGTTGGCATAACTCCATGATGGCGCCGATAAATTCACTCGGTGCCAAAATTGTGGAGCGTACAATTGGTTCTTCTACGCTGGCAATCTTTCCTTCAGGAAATTCGCTGGGGTTGGTTACGGTAATGGATTTACCATCGTCCATCACGACTTGGTAGACCACGTTGGGCGCGGTTGAAATCAAACTTAAGTTTGATTCACGCTCAAGCCGTTCTCGAACAATTTCCATGTGTAAAAGGCCCAAGAATCCACAACGAAAACCAAAACCAAGCGCGGCCGAAGATTCTGGTTCATATACCAGCGCGGCATCATTTAACTGCAACTTATCTAGGGCTTCGCGTAAAACCGGATAATCGGCGCCATCTAGCGGATATAGGCCCGAAAACACCATCGGCTTTGGATCTTTATAGCCAGCCAGCGGAGTTTTGGTGGGATTGTTGTAATTGGTAACTGTGTCACCAACGCGCGATTGGCGCACATCTTTAACGCCGGTTATTAAGTAGCCAACTTCGCCAACGCCTAACCCTTTGCTAGGTAGGGGCTCTGGCGAAATAACGCCAACCTCCAACATTTCGTGGCGCACCCCAGTTGAATACATTTGTATTTGGTCGCGGGCAGAGAGATGTCCATCTACAACGCGGACATAGGTAACGACTCCACGATATACGTCATAGACCGAGTCAAAGATAAGCGCCCGTGCCGGAGCGTTGGCATCGCCTTGCGGGGCAGGAATTTGAGCAACGATCTGGTCAAGAAGATCGGCAACTCCATCGCCGGTCTTACCCGAAACTCGCAAGCAATCACTTGGTTCACAGCCAATCAACTTGGCAAGTTCGGCGGCAAATTTATCTGGTTGGGCAGCGGGAAGATCTATCTTATTTAGTACCGGAATAATTTTGAGATTGTTCTCCATTGCCAAATATAAGTTGGCTAGCGTTTGCGCTTCAATGCCTTGAGCGCAGTCGACTAATAAGACCGCGCCTTCACTAGCGGCTAAGGACCGCGAGACTTCGTAGGTAAAGTCCACATGGCCTGGAGTGTCGATCATGTTCAAGATATATTCCTTGCCATCGATCCCGGAGCGCCACGGTAGCCGCACCGCTTGAGATTTAATCGTGATGCCGCGTTCGCGTTCAATATCCATGCGATCCAAATATTGCTCTCGCATATGGCGCGGGTCTACCACCTCTGTAATTCCCAACATGCGATCTGCCAGGGTGGATTTGCCGTGATCAATATGGGCAATAATGCAGAAATTGCGGATCTGCCCCGGATCAGTAGAAGCAGGTTGCGGAGCCTTGGCAAGTGAAATTGCAGGCATGAACTTAGCCTCGCTGTAATTGTGTTAGATAATTAACGAACGCCAGCTTTGGAAGCTGACGAATTTGCAGCCTTTGCCATTGACGACTTCTTATTAGCCGCAGCATTCATATGAATAACGCCTTTAGCCACTGCAACATCTAAGGCCTGTGAGGCAGTTTGGAGTTCGGTAGCGATTACTGCGCTATCCCCCGTTAAAAGCGAATCGCGGAACTTGCGTACGGCGGTCTTAATGGATGATCGAACCGACTTGTTGCGAAGGCGAGCCTTCTCGTTGGTCTTAATCCGCTTGATCTGAGACTTGATATTTGCCACGCGCGCTTGTCCTCTTCGTAGGTCTTAAGAATGTGAGAAAGGCTCAAACGAGCCGCTTCAAGAGGTCGAAGGCTACCAGCGAAGGGTAGTTAGGCTCAAATTAGGCTCAAGTGCGAGCGCGGGCGATCTCGGCAACTGCCTTTTCTAAGGCATAAATTGGATCTGAACTGGCGCCTTTCACCTGCGCATCGGCTTTGGCAATCGCACTTACCGCTCGCGCAATTCCCGCTGGAGTCCATGAATTTAGTTGGCGACGGGCCTTATCTACCTGCCACGGCGCCATACCGAGGGAGCCAGCAATCTCAAAAGACTTCGAGCCACGATTGGTACCAGAAACTTTTGCCAGGCCACGCAGCGCCGAGGCAATTGCACTTGTCACCATCACCGGATCTGTGCCGGTTGCAATTGCGCTACGCAATGCCAAGAGCGCCCGAGAGACATTTCCATCGAGAGTCGCATCCGCGACATCAAAGCCTGAGGTCTCCACTTTGCCTTGGGTGTACTTAGCAATTGTTACCTCGTCGATAACTCCGGTGGTGTCGGCGGCAATTTGGCTAGCAGCCGCGCTCAATTCCCGCAGGTCACTACCCGTTGCCGAAACTAGCGCCGCTACTGCGCCGGGCGTGGCCTTTCTTCCCAAATCCAAAAGAACGCCCCTTACAAATTCCTGCTTCTCATTCTCTTTCCTTATCGGTTCGCAAGCAACCACATGAGCCTTCGCCTTTTTAATCTGATCTAATAAAGCTTTTCCCTTCACTCCTCCTTTATGGAGAAAAACCAGCGTCATAGTCTCATCCATGTCGGCCAGATAATTTGTAACCTCCGAATGAGAGTCACTTGGAAGATCTTGCAAATCTTTAATTACAAGAGCGCGCTTCTCGGAAAAAAGCGAGGGCGCGAGCGCATCAGAAATGTCACCGATGGCCGCCTCTGAGGCGAAAATAGTAGAAATTTCAGCCTTGGCTTCTTTGAGTTCGGAAGTTAATTTGGAAAGCGCGCGATCGGAAAGCGCAGCTTCCGAGCCCAAAAGCAGGTAGATGCTCACCCCAACCTCACCTTCTTCCACCAAGCCCCGCCCATTGTTCGGACCGTAAATCTATGGTTCCTAGCCTTTATGGCGATGGAACCCAATAGATCGGTTCGATAAATTCTGCTCCGCAGTCTAGCCAGCGCCGCAACAGTCTGGGGAGCGGGATGACCGTAGGAATTTGCCGCGCCTACGCTAATAATGGAAATGGTTGGCGAAAGATGAGATAACAGACCGAAATCTTGATAGGCCGAACCATGGTGGCTCACTTTATAGATATCTACTTTTGCCCCGACCAATCGGCCTTGCGGACAAGGCTCTATATCTCCCGGGGCAAGCAGAGAAAAATCTGGAGCCCGAATATCGTGAACGATGCTGGTGTTATTTATCGACGTACCCTCAGTTGCGCCTTCTTGACACTGCGGCTCTCCGAAATCGGGCCACAGAACTTTCATAGTTATCGGGCCGCGAAAACTGGGAATAACTACTGACGTGCCTTTGCCAACTATGGTGCGTGGCACGCCCTTTAACCAGCGCGCGACTCTACGAGTTTCGATTTCAGGATCAACTCCGTTGCCAATCCAGAGATTTTCAACCTTTCTTTTGTGGAGAAGACCGACGACTCCCTCCACATGGTCTGCATGAAAATGAGTGAGCACAAGTAGGACGATTCTTTGGATACCAAGGGCGGACAAGCAGCGATCTTCAAGTTGCGCATCTGGCCCGGCGTCAATTGCAATTGCATTATGCCCTCCCAAATTTATAACCAGCGAATCGCCTTGCCCCACATCGCAATTGGCAATCTCCCATTCCCCGCCAGGCCAGCGTGCCAACCATGAAATACTCATCGTTACAACCAATATGGCGATTAGAAATCCTCTTCTTACTTTGAAGAAAAGTATTAAGGCGATACAGACGAAAAGGAAACCAAAGATCCCTTTGCCTATCTGCAAGACCGGAAAATGTGCAGCCCAGTGCGCCACACCAGCAATCCAGGCCGCGGGTAGATGAATTAGTAAGAGCAAGACGTGGGTCAAGGGCGCTGCAATGGGCGAGAGTAAAGCGGCGATAAAACCCACAATGGTGATAGGTGCAACCGCTGGCGCTACCAATAGATTGGCAAGAACCGTCATTAAACCTAAATATCCAGCGAGCGCGACAAGAATCGGAGCGCACATAACCACCGCGGCGATTGGCACGCTAATCGCCTCTGCCCAACTTTGGCGAATATATTTCGACAGCGCCCCACTTATCCGCGGAGCAAGCAAAAGCAAACCTGCCGTTGCTAATACTGAAAGGGCAAAGCCGGGATCTCGGGCCTGCCAAGGGTCACCGAGTACAACAGCGGCGATTGCAAATCCCAACGCCGGGATTGGATCGGCTCGACTTCCAAAACCTTTTGCGAAAAGCACAACGCAGGCCATGGCGGCGGCTCGCAAAACTGAAGGTGATGGACGCACCAAAGCGATAAAGCACGCTAACGCAACGGCAGTAAAAACCAACCTTACTTTTAGCGATCTAAAGAGCCATTGCATGCACCAGAGCAGGAAGAAGGAGATGATTGCAAAATTTGCCCCACTTACCGCCACCAAATGAGTAAGCCCAGAACGCTTCATGGAATCTCGGAAAGTCTGCGACTGGAGTGAAG
>JANXME010000084.1 GCA_025354785.1 Actinomycetes bacterium
TGCCTGACGCTTCCGATGTTGTACCAAGTGAAGTGGATACCAGCACTCGATTAACTCGCACCATTACCCTTCGCATTCCATTGATTTCATCTGCCATGGATACCGTTACCGAATCAGCCATGGCGATCGCGATGGCAAGAGAAGGTGGCATCGGGATCATTCATCGCAATTTACCCGTTGAAGCCCAGGCAACTCATGTGAAATTGGTAAAAAATGTTGGTTTAGCTGGCGCAGCGGTGGGAGTCGGCGATGATGGTTTCGCGCGCGCGCAAGCGCTTATTGAAGTAGGCGTTGATGTTGTCGTGGTTGATACTGCACATGGTCACCACCGTGCTGTATTGGAGGCAATTGCGCGGATTAAGAAATTTTCCAGAGAAACTCAAATTATCGGCGGCAATATTGCAACTCGCGCAGGTGCCCAGGCCTTGATAAATGCCGGCGCTGATGCAGTAAAGGTAGGAGTTGGACCAGGTTCGATTTGCACCACCCGCGTGGTTGCTGGAGTTGGAGTTCCACAGATAACAGCAATTATGGAAGCGAGCAAAGCTTGTCTCAAGGCTGATATTCCACTTATCGCCGATGGAGGTTTGCAATATTCCGGCGATATCGTAAAGGCTTTGGTTGCTGGTGCAGATTCAGTAATGCTGGGTTCTCTTCTGGCAGGCTGTGATGAATCTCCTGGCGACTTAGTTGAAATAGATGGGCGCAAATACAAGGCATACCGAGGTATGGGTTCATTAGGCGCCATGCAATCTCGCGGAGAGCAGAAGTCTTATTCCAAGGATCGGTATATGCAAGACGATGTTTTATCTGAAGATAAATTGGTTCCCGAGGGTATCGCTGGCAAAGTTGCTTACCGTGGTCCGCTTAGAGGAGTCGTTCATCAACTTGTTGGCGGGCTACGGTCGGGAATGGGCTATGCCGGCGCGGCAGATATTGCCTATTTGCGCCGCGAAAGTCGCTTGATCCAAATAACAGGAGCGGGACTTCATGAAAGCCATCCCCACGATGTAATCGATTTGGAAGATGCACCAAATTATTTTAGAAGCAACTAAGGGGGAGCGTCGACTATGAGCGATATTGAGATTGCACCAGGGAAGCGTGCTCGTCAGGCCTACTCTTTTGATGACATTGCCATAGTCCCAAGCCGTCGTACTCGCGATCCAGAACAAGTTTCAACTGCTTGGCAAATTGACGCCTATAAATTTGGAATTCCGATGATGGCCGCCCCGATGGATTCGGTGGTTTCTCCAT
>JANXME010000086.1 GCA_025354785.1 Actinomycetes bacterium
CAAGGCAACGATTGACTCTATGGCCAATTTCCCCGCCCCAACTCGCGGCGGATCAAGTATTACCGCGTCGGCGCGCTTCAACTTCTTAAGCGCTACGGCGACTTCGCCGGTATGGATGCGAACATTTGGCGAATCTGCAAAGTTGCGTCGGGCATCTTGGGTGGCCACCGGACTTGATTCCACCAAATCCACCTGGCCATCGATGCCGATTGAATCTAAGACTGCAGCGGTGAAAAGACCAACGCCGCCATATAGATCTAGAACGTGATCGCCCACTTGAACAACTTCGCGAATTTGGTCGCATAGCAATGAAGGCGCTCGAGCATGGCCCTGCCAGAAAGCACCCTGGCTTACATTTAGGGTGCGACCTCGGACTTCCTCATGGGAAATCTTTGGCCCCTCAGTTATTCGAGACTTCGAGCCGCGCGTCGCCGGCGCCAGAGCAATAGTCCGCTCCCCCGAATTACTTATCGAAATCTCAACTCTGGAATTGCTAGGCCATTTTCGTTTCGAAATCTCGGAAAAGCGCATCTGCTTACCTAAAATAACACAGTCGTCCACTGGAATTACTCGATTTGAGCGAGCTGCGTAAAACCCTATTCGGCCCTGTTCATCGGTGGCCGCACCACAACGAGTTCGCCAATGAAGTCCACCGCCATCTGCGGCATCTGTTTCAACCTCTTCTACAACGACTGAGACTTCAACCTTTGCCAATCGCGAAAATTGTTCCTTAATGACATCGGCTTTTAGTTGGCGCTGTCTGTTTAGAGCGATATGTTGAAAATCGCAGCCCCCACACATGCCGGGAAGTGAAAACTGACAGGGAGGATTGACTCGATCCGTAGATGCAGTGGTAACCGAAATGGCATCTGCTCGTAAAAAATTGGAACCTATACTCGTAATTTCAACTTCGACAATTTCGCCTGGAATCGCGTGGCGCACAAAAAGCACTTGTCCTTCATGGCGCGCCACAAAATGGCCTCCATGAGCCACTTTTTCAATGGATACCGTGAAGCGATCGCCAATTTCAAAGGTTTTATTGCGTTGAATTGCCATAGGCAGTAAGCCTATTGCCGAAGGTAGTGTAGGTTTTAACCGTGCACGTCGTAATAATGGGATGCGGGCGCGTCGGTTCTTCGCTCGCGAGTGAACTAGAGGCGGCTGGACATTCCGTTGCCATAATTGATCTTTCCCGAGAAGCATTCCGCCGCCTGGGAGCAGATTTCAAGGGTCGCACCATTACCGGTGTCGGGTTCGATCGCGATACTTTGCGAGAGGCCGGAATTGAGATGGCGCACGCTTTTGCCGCGGTAAGCAACGGTGACAACTCCAATATTCTCGCAGCCCGTGTAGCGCGCGAAACTTATGGAATCCAAAATGTAGTAGCGCGAATTTATGATCCTGGTCGAGCGGAAATTTATCAACGTCTTGGAATTCCAACAGTTGCTACTGTCCTTTGGACCTCTGACCAAATAATGCGCCGACTTCTTCCGCAAGGTTCCCAATCTGAGTGGCGCGATGCCAGCGGGAAGGTGCAACTCTGCGAAATGCACGTGGATGGATCCTGGTTTGGAAGTCCAGTTTCCTTAATAGAAGAGATAACCCCGGCCAGAGTCGCCTTCATAACGCGCTTAGGTGAAGGTCTGATTCCCACCGAACACACAGTTTTGCAAGATGGTGACTTGATCCATGTAATAGTGCGAGATAGCGAGATAGCGCTAGTTGAAAACGCGCTCGCCCACTCTCCAGAGGAGGCCTCATGAGAGTCGCCATAGCCGGGGCAGGAAATGTAGGTCGGGCAATTGCGCGCGAGCTTTTGGATAGCGGACACCAGGTGCTACTGATCGATCGAGATCCGCGCGCGCTAAAGCTAGAGAGCGTTCCAGATGCCGAGTGGCTGATGGCCGATGCTTGTGAAATTTCATCTTTAGATAAAGCCAAATTAAATTCCTGTCAGGTGCTTATCGCCGCCACCGGAGATGACAAAGTTAATTTAGTCGCTTCGCTCTTAGGAAAGACCGAATATGGCGTACCTCGAGTCGTAGCTCGGGTAAACCACCCTAAGAATGAATGGCTCTTTGACTCCTCTTGGGGTGTAGATGTGGCGGTTTCAACCCCCAGAATCATCTCGGCCTTGGTGGAAGAGGCCGTAAGTGTTGGCGATGTAGTACGCCTTTTCTCATTTAAAAAGGGTCAGGCCAATCTGGTTGAACTTACCTTGCCAGATGGATCGCTATGTTTGGGAAAAACTGTCGAAGAAGTTCCGCTACCAGAAAATGCAACGCTGGCGGCGATCGTCCGCGACGGCAGGGTTATCAGCGCCAAAGCCCACGATGTATTTACAGCCGGGGACGAACTTCTCTTTGTTGCCTCTGCCGATGCTGAGTTGCTAATAAAAAGTTGCTTTGTCGCCAGTCAGCCTTAACTCTTTGCCGCAACTGTAGTTACAACAAGTAGCACCGCCAAAAGCCCTTCCACAGCGCCAATTCTAGTTGGACGCGCGCCCGGTCTGATCAAGAGCGTGCGAATGAGGGAGAGAAAAAATGTCAACGCAATTAGCCAGGAGTGCAAAATTAATATAGGCACAGGTACCGCCGCCACGTGATAGACAGAGCTCACCAGATGCCATTGTCGATTTTTAGCCTCACGAATTAGGGCTTTCACGTGAAGAACGGTTCCAGTAAAGAATAGGAAGGAAACTAAGCAAATTTGCCAAATACTCGCCGGAATTTGCCCGATGGCGCTTTCATTATTTGCGATCTGATACATCAATAGCGGTGACACAGATGCCATCGCTACCAACACGAGATCGTTGGTAATTCCTCTATCCCGACCGGTGATTGCCAAATAGATGCTGATACTCCATGGAAGCAACAGGAGAATTGCCTCGAAAAATATCCACGGTCTATTAATCGTCAGCACTGCAGCCCCCAGTGATGTAACACCGGCCCACGGCATAGCGCGCATAAGCTCCTTGCGTGCGCGCGCACTCCATTTGCCCCGTCGGAAGCGCGCGGCGGCGGCCGCTGTTAGAAAATATGAAAGCGGATAGGCGCATACCCAGGTGTCAAAAAAAAGCCAGCCCAGCCAAGTTCCCTCTCCCAACAGAACAGTGATGAGATTGGGCACAATTAAGAATGCCCATGCCCCATGCTGTTTCGGAACTTTAAAGAATTTTGGAAAACTTTTGGAGTTACTCAATGGGCTCTGAAATCTTTACTGCTGGAACTGATCGAATCACCAGCCAAGAACCCCAGGCGGTTAACAGGAATAGGGGGTAGCCCATTACTAATCGAGCTGTACCCAAAGCATTTACATTTCCTGCCCTATATAGCGGGTATTGAACGATTAGGCGTGAAATGAAAAGCACGACCCAGAGCCAACCAGCGCGCACATAGGCTCTCTTGCGGGCAGGGACTTTACGCCAAGCCAAATTTTCCCCGAGTATGGGGCCCAATAGAAGTCCCAAGATTGGAAGCCCAATCAAATTAAATATGGCATAAGCACTTCCATAAATAACATTGATTATCAAACCCGGCAGATAGAAGTCAGTGGCATGGCCAGTCTTGCGCGCGAGAAGGGCGCAAAAGGCCACTCCCACGAAGCCAGTCAGTACATGTTGAATCGTATCTTTTCGCGCCAAGCGCACCACTGCCAAAAATGCAGAAGTAATTACGGCCGCCATGGCCGCATCTCTAAGCCCATGCGCGAGATTGAAAGCAATTAGAAAAACGAGAGAGGGCAGACCTGAATCCAGTATTCCGCGCGTTCCTCCTAAAGCGTTTATAACTTTCTTCTCGTCGCTCTCCACGCCTTTTTCGCCGGCCTGCTCCATCAAAGGTTTCCCGTCGAGCCAAAACCGCCAGTGCCACGACCTGAACCAGGCAATTCGCTCACTTCAACAAAATTGGCTCTCTCCACTTTCTGAATGACTAACTGCGCAATTCGATCGCCGCGAGAAAATGAAACCGAATTCTGCGAATCGTGATTTATCAAGATGACTTGAATCTCTCCGCGATATCCGGCGTCGATGGTGCCTGGCGCATTAACCACCGAGACTCCATGTTTAATTGCCAACCCCGAGCGGGGGTGGACAAAAGCGGCATAACCATCTGGCAGGGCGATCGAGATTCCAGTGGGAGCTAAAAGTCGCGCTCCTGGTGCAATCGTTAAATCCACAGTTGTTACCAGGTCTGCACCAGCATCTCCACCCTTTGCATAGGCAGGTAGTGGCACGCCAGCGTCTAAGCGCTTGATCAGTACTTCGATCATGGATTTATCTCGAAATCTGGATCCACAAATGCCAATAGCTCTGGATGTGACTTTATGTACTCTAAATATGTAGTGGGCGCGTTATCGAAGAAATGTGTCATCGGCACGATTACAAATAACGCAGAGGCCCGCACCGCCAAAACCCCATCAGGGGAATCCAATCGCCCTTCAGCAGATGTATAAA
Source organism: Actinomycetes bacterium (assembly GCA_025354785.1). GTDB lineage: Bacteria > Actinomycetota > Actinomycetes > Nanopelagicales > Nanopelagicaceae > QYPT01. The sequence continues at coordinate 4,457 of JANXME010000086.1, forward strand.
CCTTGCGACTGACTCGCCCTGTTATCTGCGCGGTGATATGCAACTTAGTCCCGATAGGTACAGGTTTTAAAAAATCAGTCTCTAATCTGGCCGTGACCGCCGGCGCTCGTAGCAGCCACATCAATTTTCCAAGCGCTTCATCAAAAGCCAGAGATAGCAGTCCGCCGTGGGCTAGCCCAGGGGCTCCTTGATGATCTTCTGTAACCGTAAAACCCGCAGTAAGATTTAAACCCTCTCCAGCATGGGCAACTAAATGCAACCCCGTCGGATGTAATTGTCCGCAGCCAAAGCAATGGCCAAAGTGCGAAGGAATTTGCGTACCTGCAGAGGGGGCTAAGCGATGGCGAGTTGGCATCATCGCCCCAGCTGGTGGAATAGTGCTGGCAACCCGACTCATAGCGCCTAGGTTACTTGAAAATCCGATACCTTTAAGGCATATGAGCGGAGAAAATGGAGATGAGATTCTCTACCGAGAAAACGTGCGCCCGCCTCTGTGGTTGATTGCTTTTATCTTTTTCCTTTTAGCCTCTCTATCGCTCTCGATTTGGGCCGCCTTCGATAACCCTGCGGGGCAAATCTCGCTTTCACTTTCTGTTTTGGCCGTGGCTCTAATGGCATCAAAAGTCGCGCTCAATATTGAAATTGGCGCCGAGGAACTTCGCGCGGGCAACGCTCACATCGAGATTAAATACCTGGGTCAGGTTACCGAACTAGATGTGGAGCAGATGCGATTACTGCGCGGCCGCGACGCCGACCCGGCCGCATTTCTAGCGATTAGATTCTGGCAACCAAGAGGGATAAAGATAGAAATTTGTGATCCGCGAGATCCGACTCCGTACTGGTTGATTAGTTCAAAACACGTTACAAAGTTGGCGCAAGCGTTACAAAAAAATTAGGCGCATTCCTTGCAAACTGCGTTGGCGCCCTCACCTATAGCAAGTTGAGTTATGTGATGAACCAAGAAACAGCGTGAGCAAGTAAATTCATCAACTTGTTTTGGAACCACGCGAACGGAAAGTTCTTCTCCGGAAAGATCTGCCCCTGGTAACTCCAAGGTCTCGGCAGCTTCTGCCTCATCAACATCGACTTGTCCCGACTGGGCATCGACCCGCCGCGCCTTTAACTCTTCAAGAGATTCTTCATGAAGTTCTTCGTCCGTTTTCCTGGGGGTGTCGTAGTCAGTTGCCACGTAACGCCCTCACCTTCATCGTCATCACCTTGCACTTCGCTGGGCAGATTTACCGCAGCGCGCGCATAT
>JANXME010000106.1 GCA_025354785.1 Actinomycetes bacterium
ACCCATTCGCAGTTAAACGAAACGGAACAACGAGGGGCAGGTATAACTGCCGGACTAATCAGATTGAGTATTGGTCTGGAAAATATCCAGGACATAACCAACGATCTTGCTTTAGGTTTCGCTGCCGCTAGATAAAGTTTGAGCAAATTTAGATTGTGATGCCCTCCCAGTGTTCCACCTGAGGGGGAGCGGCAAAGTGCTTTCCAATAATGGCGCGCCACTGTACAAAGAGGTCGGATTCGCGGAAGCCAAGAGTATGGTCTTCGAGGCTGCGCCACTGGATAAGAAATGTATAGGTGCTCGGACTCTCAATCCCCCTATGAAGATTGAAGTTCATATAGCCGGCGGCGGTGGTAAGAACCGTAGAAACTGCAATCGCGATGGCTTTCTCAAAATCTTGCTCCTGCCCAGGAATGATCTGCACGACAGCAATTTCAGTAATCACTTTCTTCTCCACTCTTATTGACTCTGGCGTTGGTTGAATTTAAATTCAGCCCAGAATTGCTTAGATTACATCGAAAGATAAATAAGCCCGGCAATCACTACTCCTACTCCTAGCCAACCGCGGGCAGCCACCGACTCGTTGAGGACGAGCGAGGCTAGCAGAGTGGCAGTTGCGGGCTCGGCCAAGATCAAGGTGGAAGCAGTACTTGCTCGCACCTTTTCTAATCCGTAGGCGTAGGCGATATAGGCCAGGGCCGTTGGCACTACTCCCAACCAGAGCTCCATTGCTATCCCTTTGGAAGATGTGAGCCAGTGGGAATCTCCAACCAATACTAGGGGCGCAGAGATTGTGGCTGCCAGTAAAAAGATTCGATACATAACATCCGAGATGCTGGCTCCTGCTTTCAAGGCGCGCTTACTTGCAACCGCAAAAATTGAATATGAGGCGCCAGCTCCCAGCGCCAAGAAAAATCCTGTGACATTGAAATCTGCCAGACCTTTTGAGGTACCTAGTAGGAGTATTCCAATAGTTGTGATGATTGTTGCGATGAACCACCGCCGCGTGGGCTTTTCACGGGTTAACAGGTAAGCAACGATCCCCGTCAAAGCCGGCGCTGAACCCAGAGCAGTGATGGTTCCAATTGCGACTCCAGTGCTTTTTACCGCGGAGAAAAATGTAATTTGGTAGAGAGCGACTCCAATTGCACCCAGCCAGAGGTCGACGCGCGAGAGAGGGCTTTTGGTTTTTGAAGTTAATTGGTGAAAGAGGTAGAGCAGCGCGGCGCCAATAATTAACCGCACACTTCCAACTGCTAGAGGAGAAGCAAGTTTTGGGCCGAGGGCTTGCGCAGTGCCTGTGCTGCCAAAACAAATTCCGGCGAAAATTAACGAAGAGTTGCGACGGCGCAATTGGCTCATTCTGAAAGTGCCGGCTGCAGTCGTTCAATGAAATCCCATTTGTTTCCATAGAGATCTGTAAAGACAACTACTTTGCCGTACTCCTCCAGGCGCGGCTGCCCGACAAATTGGACCCCAAGTTCTTTAAAACGAAGATAGTCTTCATCAAAATTGCGGGTGTAAAGAAAATAAGTAACCCGTCCGCCGGTTTGATTTCCGATCGCGGCGCGTTGCGTCTCGTTAACTGCTTTGGCGATTAACAAGGTAGCGCCATTGCCAATTTCGGGAGCGATAACTACCCAGCGTTTGTCTTCTGCCATTGAGGTATCTTCGATAAGAGTAAAACCTAGTTTGCCCACGTAATAGTTAATCGCTCGATCGTAGCTATCAACCAGCAAGGTGGTGCCTCCAAGATAAGCCATGAGGGCAATCCTATTGAAGACCATTAGGCTCTCCCCATGAATAGCGAATCGATCCCATTGGCTGCTTTGACGGCAATGGAGACAGTGGCTTGGAATGCCGGAAATTGGTTTACAGAGCCGCCGAAAGTGGAATTTGATGGCCGGGCCATGATCGTCCATGCCGCACCAGAAAGTGATCTATGGAGAAACACCTCTTATGGTTTTGTCCATAACAACGCCCATGGATTGCTAATTGATTTTCCAGATCTTTCTTCAATGGAAGTCACTTTTGTTTTGGATCTTAAAGGCCAATTTGATCAAGCGGGAATTCTGGTTAGAGCCGATGATGAACATTGGACAAAAGCGGGAATTGAATTTGCAGAAGGCGCGCTGCAAGTTGGGGCCGTGGTGACAGCCGTTAATTCGGATTGGTCTACTTGGCCACAAGATGAATGGAGCGGCAAGGAGGTAACAATCCGTGCCAGTCGAGCCGGTGACGCTTTAACTATTCGGGCAAAGGCTGTCGATGAGCAGGCTTGGCAATTAGTCAGAGTTGCTCCGATTGATCCAACGCTAGATTGGAAAGCGGGTCCGCACTTAGCTTGTC
>JANXME010000202.1 GCA_025354785.1 Actinomycetes bacterium
ATCCAGCGCGGCATAAGTCAACCAAGCAATGGGAAGTGGACGCACCGACCAATCCACCGCGCTATGTTCTTTTGCCAAAGTAATTCCTAGCAAACTTTCAACTAAGGGACCCAATCCGACTCTGGGCAAACCTGCGATTCTGCCAGCAAGTTCGGTATCAAATAAGAGTCGTGGATCTAAGCCGACCTCTCGAAGGCAGGGCAGATCTTGGCCGCTGGCATGCAATATCACTTCATCGGTGGCAAGCACTTCATTCAATTTCGAAAATTGCGGATGTACTTGCCCCGCAGGCAAGGAGTGATGAAATGGAATCGGATCAATTAAGTGCAATCCGCCACCGTTGCGCTTGATTTGAATCAAGTAAGCACGCGAACTGTATTTGTAACCCGAAGCACGTTCTGCATCTATGGCAAAAGGGCCTGTCCCTTTGCCCAATTCTGCGATCGCCCGATCTAATTCGCTATTTGTTGTGATGACCTCTGGGGTTCCACCAAGTGGGGCTAGAAGCGCAGTTGGTTCGCCTTCCATAAATTAACGAGAACCGCGTGCGGTAATTGAAGTTATACCTTCTGGAATTGGAGCCAATCCCGCTAACTCGGCGAGCAGAGTGCACCATGCCTGAATGTGCAAAAGCATTTCATCGCAACCCGATTTTTTAGATAACGAGAGGATGGGTGTCCAGGAGGCACGAATTTCCATCTCTGCTTCATCTGCTCGCGGTGAAAGTTTCCCAAAAGAAGCGCTGGCTACGCGAGTTACAGTTCCACTTGCAGCCGTGTAATGGCATCCAACGGTCTCCAGGTTAGAGAGAAACCAATTCCAGCCAACAGATGGTAGAAGCGGATCCTCTTGCATCATCAGATCGACATCAGCGCGAATAAATGTAACGCAGCGAAAATCTCCGTCCCAGGTCTCTTGGCCGCCGGGCTCATGGAGTAAAACGAAACGACCAGAGGCGACTTCATCCTCTGCATCTCCAAGCAAGCCGTTGCTTACATCAGCTGAAAAGGCAAATGAGAATTCTGCCAATTTTTGAGGAGCGGGAACCTCTTCTAAAACTATTTCCGATCTGGGCTTAAAGGTCTGCATAGTCTCAACTATTTTCGCAAAACCCATTGCATCCACTGCCTAATTCTAAAGTTACATCAGAGACAAAGTGGGGAGGCGGGGCGGTAGCCTTGACCATATGGCTCTAGTTTTCGCGCTGCTTTCCGCTGCCCTATGGGGAACTGCCGATTTCGAGGGCGGACGAATGGCGAAGAGATTTCCGGCAATTGCAATTACAGGTGTATCACAAAGTCTGGGGCTGCTCTTTGGGCTGGTGATCGTGTTGAGTACCGGACAGTGGCACGCAGTTGCATTTGGTCCACATGGCTATCTTTGGCCAGCGATTCTTGCTGGAATCAGCGGATATCTGGGACTAACTGCGCTTTATGCTGGACTTGCAACTGGCCGTATGGGAGTGGTTTCACCTATTAGTTCGCTCTGCGCGATAATTCCAGTCTCCATCGCGATAATAGATGGTGAGAAAATTCCCATCTGGCAAGCCGTTGGAATTGCGATTGCTCTGGTTGGAGCATTCTGTGCCAGCGGACCTGAAATTTCTCAAGGATTTTCTATACGTCCCCTACTTTTAGCCGTTGCCGCTGCGGCAGGATTTGGAACGGCCTTAACCTTCATGGCAAAGGGATCTCAATCCAGCGCCATAATGACCATGATTTTAATGCGCGTAACTACCCTGGCGATCTCCACCGTACTTGCGCTGAGGTTTAGAACTTTAGGTGGTTTTACTCGTACAGAATTACCGAAATTGGCATTTATTGGGGCTGCCGATTTTGGAGCAAATGTCTTGTTGGGAGTTGCCTCTACTCGCGGGTTGGTATCCGTCGTGATGGTGCTCGGTTCACTTTTCCCGATCATGACGGCTGTACTTGCATTTAGAATTTTGCACGAGCGACTTCACCAGATTCAGTACGCTGGAATTTTATTAGCGATAACCGGAGTCGCGCTCATTTCGATTTTCTAATCGGCTGCTTTGCAGTGTAAAAAAAGGTTTCTGCGATTCTTTCTTTTTTTATCTCCGTAAAGTATCCGAGGAGTTGAGTCAAATTAATTTTATCTTCTCCCCCGGTTACCGAAGTAACGCTAAGTTCGAGGCGATCTACGAGTCCATTATTCAAAAACTCAAATAGGAGCCGGGGTCCGGCCTCCAAGCCAATATTTGCGCCAAACTCTAACTTCGCCTTTTGCACCGCCTGTGCTGGGGGATCGGTCCACCAGTGAACCTTTTGATTTTGGCGCGCCACCGACGGATTTGTCCGAGACAGGACAATCACCGGACATGGTGAACTTTGGTAGCCAAAATTTGCTGCGGTCTTTCCTCCAATAATGATGCAATCGCGCTTTCGTCGCTCGGCCAGGAAGAAGGCTCGATCTTCAGGCGTACTCAGCCCCCTTGAGTCCGCACCCAGGCGCGTAGAACCGTCGGCGCCAAGAAGTAAATTCGCAGTGACCCCCATGTACCAACTCTAGGTGGCGCACTTTTGCCACACCGCCGTGTCAGTGGCGCCGGCTAGCCTTTTCTACATGATCATCAATTGTGATACCTGCGTAATGCGAGATATTGCCTGTTCGGATTGTGTTGTAATGAGCCTGCTGGCCCCTGTCGTCGATTTCGCCCCAGATCTCAGTTCGGCGACGGTAAAGGCCTTGGAGCTCCTATCCTCCCGGGATTTGTTGCCCCCACTTCACTATAAAAGGGCTGTTCAGGGTTGATATTGCGCTCATCGCCCTTTTAGAGGTTGAGGGTTCTAGCGCCCTGGCGCTAATCTGACCGAATGAAATTTCCCCGATGGCAAGTGGTTCTCCTTGCCACGGCGAGCGTTTTAAGCCTTACCGTCGCCCCTGCCCGCGCCGCCCAATCTCTTGCTGACGTGCAACGCCAGGTGAGCCAATTGCAACAAGATGCGGCAGCTTCGGCCGAGGGTGCCCAGGCGGCCAAAGTTCAACTGGCCGCTCTAAATCGCACCCTTTCTGGAATTCGCCAGCAGGCCTCATCACAGGGGGCAACCGTAGAAGCGCTGCGAAAATCCCTAGGTTCGATCGCAATCGAACAATATAAGTCAGGCGGTCTGGGTCAGGGGCTAGAACTTCTCTTCTCCTCCGATCCCACGCTCTATCTCTCCGCGGCTGGCTCGTTAGCCTCCGTTACTCGCCGCAAGGGCATTCAATTGCGGAAATTTTCCGCGGCTCAGCAGCGGCTCAACGCAACAACAATGACGGTAAATGACAAGGTGGCTCTGGTACGGGCAACCCAAAATCGACTCTTGGCTCAGAGCGCGCAGGCAGCGGACAAACTAAAAGAAGTTGAAAAATTACTTTCAAAGTTGAAGAAGAGCGATCGAATTCGGCTGGCAAAATTAACTCAAGCAGCCAACGACCGAGCACAGAAATCTTCCCTAGTTTTTGCCAAAACAACGGGAGACATTTCCGGTCGAGCCGGAATCGCGATCCGCTTTGCGTTAAAACAGATCGGTGATCGTTATGTGTTTGGGGCAGCCGGACTGACTTACTGGGATTGTTCTGGGTTAACTATGCGCGCCTATCAAGCCGCTGGAGTTTCGCTACCGCATTCTGCCGCTGCGCAAGCCAATTATGGACGGCGAGT
>JANXME010000213.1 GCA_025354785.1 Actinomycetes bacterium
GTACATTCGAAGCTCCAGTTACTGCTACCACTTTCGCACGTGGACTCAAGACTTTCTCGACTGATTCAACGGACAACTCGCCAGTTTCGGTATCGAAATTCGCCCAACGAATAGTTGCGCCAGCGCTCTGCGCCGCCTGAATCCAAGGACGAATATTGGAATCGTGATCTAAGTCGGTGACAACGATTTCATCGCCAGGCACCCAATTTTTAGACAAAGTGCGCGCGAAATCATAAGTGAGTTGCGTCCAGCTTCTTCCATATACAACGCCTCCTGGATCACAGTCGATCAGGTCGGCGACCGCCAGGCGAAAAGACTGGACTACATCTTCGGCATTTCTTTCAGCTTGGGTAGTAGTTCCTCTATTTGCAATAGAGTCGATAAGGGTGTCACCGACCGCTTTACCAACTGATAGAGGAACTTGAGATCCGCCGGGGCCATCAAAGTGCGCGGTGCCAGATTTCAGTGAGGGAAATTGAGCGCGAATTCGATTTACGTCGTAGGTCACAGGAATATATTAGTGATTGTTTTGAAGGTTGGCGCTGGCTATCTTGGCGTTCTAAATGCAATTGGCTCTAACGGACACCCAGTTTGTACCAATCATTCGCGCTTCTCCACATTACCGCTTCGCGAGTGGCAATTGGGTGGCGCGTCAGGCTACTTTCAAAGTCTGTCGCCAATTTCTCCAGCGTTACAAATTGGCGATCTACCGGAAAATTACTGCCCCACATAATCCGATTTGGAGTAAATAACTCCAGAGCCGTATCAATGAGCGTATCCATTGCCTCGGCTGGCCAGTTGCGGTGGTACATATATAGCCCACTTAATTTAATGGCGATATTTTCGTGGGCGGCTAATTTCGCTAATTCAACTTTCCAGTTGAAAATGCCCTGGCGATCCCACCTAATTGGCATGATGAAATGGTCAATCACCATTTTGGTCTGGGGAAATTCCTGTGCCAATCCGGCGGCTCCAGAGGCCTGGTCTGGGAATATTTGCAGATCAAAAATAAGTCCTTGATCACCTAGATGGGCGAAATTCTTGCGCCAGGTTGGGTTATACATAATTTCTGGGCTATCCGTATATGTGTAACTGGGATCGGCGTGGTAATTGAGAATATGTCTGACGCCAGCCACGCGGTTACTAGCTTCGCGGTGAGCGGCTAATAACTTCGGGAAATCAGCGCTTAATAAATTGGCGCCCGCGATAATTGCATATGGCTTTCCAATTTCGGGTAGAACTTTAGCAAGCCACTCGGTTTCACCCACGGGATTTGTTGGATCCCATAAGGCCTCGACATGAACCAAGCCCGCTAAATCAATAGCGACGGTATCTTGGAGATAATTCCGCAATAAATAATCCACTGCTAACTTCCGGGTGTTACCAGTGGGACCCTCACGATCTTCAGCATTGGCAAGCCATGGATGTGTGCCAGCCTTTACGTCCCACAGATGCATATGGGAATCGATGCACTTCATAAACGCTAGCCCCTTTGCAGTTTGAGAGTGTCCGTTGCTTCTGGGCTCAGCGCAAGATACCCACCGTCTACCGCAAGATCTGCACCTGTCACAAAACTGGCGTCGGGGCTGGCCAACCAAGCAACGGCGGCTGCAACTTCATCTGGCTCGCCGCAACGGCTCATCATTGAGTAAAGGCCCCAGACGGCCTCCCACTTCTTACGATCTCCACCGGCTGCCTCATCCAAGGTTTGCGTCCAAATCCATCCGGGACTTACCGAATTAACTCGGATTTTGTCTGGGGAGAGATCCAAAGCTTGGCATTTCGTCAATTCCAGAAGCGCACCTTTCATAGCGTTGTAAGTCCAGCGACCAGTTTGAGCGCGATGCGAAGAGATACTGGCGATATTTACTATCGCCGGGTTCGTACCTTTGCGCAGATGACTTAGCGACTGAGTTACTAGGTTTGCCCCGGCTAAAAGATTTACCTCAAAAGTGCGCTGCCATTGTTCGCGGGTGGCATCAATTCCAGAGAGCAAAAAGACGGCAGCATTATTTACCAATATATCTAGCGATCCGCCCTTTGCAATCGCGGTTTCAATTGCCTTGCGACGAGCGCTTTCGTCACAAACATCACCTGCCACCGTGTGCAAGTTTGGATTGTTTAGCGCGCTTTGCATCTTTTTCAATAAGTCTTCATTTAAATCGAGCGCAACAACGTTAATTCCATCTTTTAGAAATCTACGCACGCAGGCTGCGCCTATTCCCGAGGCTCCACCCGTGACGATTGCTGTCCTATTTTTGCTCATGCGGTCCTCCTTAATCTGGCCCTCAATTTAAAAGGCTCCTAAATTGAAATATGCAGTTAAATGCGTAAATTTATTTCTCTTTCGTTTCATGATATTGGCACCACTTAGGTCTAAAACTCTTCCGTCTGGGGCAGTTAATTTCGCCTTCCATTCAACGCAGGCCTCGTGCTTATCGCCATATGAGCGCATAACGTCAACACTTAATCCCGGATATGCCGCTGCGCTGCCTTCATAGAATGTTCGTATCTGATCATGCCCGACTAGCACTACTCCGTCCGGAAGAGTCATTTCCGCATCTTTGGAAAAGAAAGATAGAATCGCCTTGATGTCGCGACTTTCCTCGGCAGTCCAGTACTTCCGAGCGAGTTTAGTTAACTTATTATTCATGGATTGGCTGCACTCTCTATTCGGCAAACAACGATTCAAGAATGATACTTAGTGTTGATTTACCTGGCAATCGTTAAATCGGAAATGAATCTCGAATTGCGATCCTGAATTGCTTCGACCCAACTTTCAGCCACTAACCACTTCTACTATTTGGTTTCTTGCCCAGTCAAACAAGCCAAAATGCCCGTAATCATTGGAAATCATGAGAGATGAGTTAGGCACTTGGGCATGTATCCAGCGCGCATGGCTTAGCGGAACCACCATGTCTTCTTGACCATGAACTACGAGAACGGGCACAGGCAGTGCAGACACGTCGAATCCCCATCTCTTTGCCAGAGCGAATATGTCGTCCGCCCTGCCTCCTACGCCGTTTGCAATTCCGCGATTAACGGCTTCGGCCACAATTTGGGCGTAATCCGAATTCTGGCGAAGTTCTATATCCTTTTTTGAGAAAAAACGCGGCGCACGATTCTTCACCGCCTCCGGTGTGGCCTGAAAACCCTGCAATTCCTCGATCAGATCTGCCTCAAATCTTTCAGGATCTAGAATGGCCTGCTTGTATCCAGCTACATTCTCGGGGTCCACTCCTGCGAAGTAATCAAAATTAGGATGGCCAAATTCGGCATTACTGGACAGTGTCACAACAGCTCTGCACCGGGGTTCCAATCCCGTGGCGAGTGCGTGAGACCCGCCAGCGGAATGGCCAATCGAGCTGAAGGATTGAACTTCAAAAAAGTCGTGAAGTTGTGAAATGTCTTGAAGTACATTGATGACACTGCGCCCTGGGTCTCGAGTGCTAGTCGAGTATCCGGCACGCGAAAAAAAAATAGCCCTTATGTCAATGGAGGATAAGAAATCCAATTCCGCTTACTTTTGAAGGGCTTCCTGCTCTGGGTCATCCATGATTTTTCGAACTTCCTGGGCGCATCGGCACGCGACTCCAATTTTCTTCGCCCACCTGAATGCCTCTTGATCTGTGGCGACATCTATTACTGAAAACCCTCCGATATGAACGGGGCTTTGAGCAAGTGGGCCTTTTGAAACTGTGCCATCAAGTGCAACGACATGAGGTGAATATCCCATGAATCCACCGCCGAAAACCCAAACATTGGCGCTCATCGCCTCGCGCATTACTTTGTGTGCTGCTTCGCCAACTGCAGGAAAATCTTCTTCAGGGAAATTCATATCCCCATCGTTGAAAGAAATCAGATATTTAGGCATTGCACTAATTTATCAGTCCATAACTGTGGGTTGTGAGGTGTCCTGTTCCACGACATATGTCTCTGATGTGTCGAGACATTGGTCTCTCTTGTCGGTTTAATGGAGGATGTCTCCTCTGCCACGTCCGAATAGTCAGCGCCAGGTCATTGTTTTAAGCATTCTCCATGATGGGCTAACTCCCACTCAGGCAGGCCTGCGCTTTGGGATGAGCCGGCGCCATATCCATCGCCTCCTTGCCCGCTACAAAGCAGGTGGCTTGGAGGCGCTAGAGCCCAGTAACAAGCGACCCCATCACAACCCCAGGGCTCTGAGCGGAGAACTGCGAAATGAGATCATCAGGTTGCGCACTGACTTGTTGGCTCAAGGCCTAGATGCTGGAGCTGCCTCCATCGCATGGCATCTGAAACAAAACCATGGACGCACTCCTGCCCTGTCCACCATCTGGCGGATCTTGCCAGGCGAAGGACTTGTCACACCAGAGCCCAAGAAACGGCCCAAGGCATACCTCACCCGCTTTGAGGCGGTGCAGCCGAACGAAACATGGCAATCAGATTTCACGCATTGGCGCCTTGCCGATGGGGCCGACGTCGAAATCATCAACGGGCTCGATGATCACTCACGACTTCTTTTGAGTTGCACGGTCTTTAGCGCGATCACCGGCAAGATCGTGATCGATTCTTTCAATGCATGTCGAAGTGAGTATGGCACGCCCTTTTCGACCCTGACCGATAATGGCAATGTCTATACCGCCAGATTCACCAGGGGCAAGAATGGCTTTGAATACCTGCTCTCTGAGTTGGAGGTAGTTCAAAAGAACGGATCCCCTGCCCATCCTCAGACCCAAGGAAAGATCGAACGATTCCACCAGACATTGAAAAAGTGGCTTTCACAACAAAAACCAGCAAAGAATCTGGCAGCGCTTCAGCGCCAACTCGATGAATTCAAAACGCTCTATAACACCCAACGACCACACCGAGCCCTAGAGATGAAGACACCACAAAGGGCCTATGAAGCAACGATCAAAGCAACTCCCAAAGTTGCCAAGGAAAAAGAGCATTACCGAGTTCGCCATGACAGCGTTGACAAGTTTGGCAAACTTTCACTTCGAAGGGCTGGGATCATGCATCATCTGGGAGTTGGAATCGAACAACGTCACAAAAAAGTTTTTATGATCGTTGATCACTACAAGGTTTCGGTCATTGAGAAAAAGACGGGTGAGATTCTTTCACGTCACGAAATCCAACCTGGGCGAAGTTTCTGGACGAACATATTGATTGATGAAGAAACCAAAAAATCAAGAAAGGCGAAATGAAAAGTGAGACCTATGACTCGAGACATAAGAGACCTATGACTCGAGACATCACATTGTGCGTTGTGAGGGACTCGAACCCCCGACCCGGTGA